>CALPOS020000020.1 GCA_943325255.2 Sphingobacterium thalpophilum | reverse complement strand
ATAATATTCAATATGAACTCCCGAAGTTGGAATATCAATAGTAGCCGTCCAATTCGAATCGCTTGCAAAGGTCATTGGTGTTTGATTAAAAGTAGTGGTTCCTTGCTCCCTCCAAAAAACTGTTGCTGATTGAATCCCAGAATTATGCTTGATTAAGGCGTTAATTGTAACTGTAGTTCCTGCATTGGCTTCGTCGATAGGTTGGTGTACGATTAGCATAGGATCGGCCACGCCAATGGTATGCGTGATACAATGCAACGCCCCGAGTTGATTAATCAAATTTTCTCCAGAATTATCCACATCAATTCCAACAACATTATAGCCGGGTAATAATTCTTGATAAAGCGCCAGTGCCGCAGCGTCGACTTGTGGTCGATAAATCGGAACTAGTATTGATTTGTTGATAAAAACCGAATTAGAAAAGGTACGGTAAGCGCCATTTGTATCGGGATAACTTCCAGAAGTGCTTGGTGGTGCGTCAATCCATTTAATATCATAAGGCGTCCCGAATGGCGATTGAAAATTATTGACTACATAGTTAATATTGGCTTCAATTTGCGGACCGTCGGCGACATTTGGCGGGTATTTACTCACCAATATTGTTTCTTCGTCCAACAGCTTCATGTGCATATCGATATGATGGATTTCATCATACGGCAACGTTGGCATTTTAATGTAATTCTGAATTCCCATATAATTCAGCATGATGCCGTTTATTTGTTCTTCTGTTTTAGCAGACACCCCATAAGGATTTCCAACTGCGTTTTCTTCTAGAATCAATTCGGAAGCAAAAGCATTTCCTAAGCCATCAGACATATAATTTCCGCCAGTATTGACCAAATCATTTAATCCAGAATCGGTAATATAAATAGGAATTCCCGCATAATTGGCATGCGCTGTGGGCATGACATTGTCGTTGGGTCTTGGGCGATTATAGATCCAATCGGTTAATGCTCTTTGACCAACACTGTCTGAGTAGATCGTGTTTCCTGCATAATCTCGAATCCAAATACTATTCGCTGGGACATTTAGAAAAATAACATTTGTCAAATCTATCCCAAAAGAAGTGAGATAGCTTGCAACTGTAGCTTGACTTTGCGTTGCGATGATGACTTTACATTCATTGACACCAACCGCCACAATCTGACGCAGTATATTTTGAAAACCCGTTTGCCACGACAAAACCAAATATTCTACTTCTTCCCATTCTGCTGCGGCACGCACCGCGCCTGTTGGCGGCGCCGTAGCTTGCGCATTTCTGAACTCGAAATGGGTGAGTAATTGCTTTTCCTTATCTGTAAATCCTTTGGGTAGTTTTTCACTTTCTTGTGAAAACAAGAAGCTACTATTAAAAGAAAATAATATAAGAAATAACAGTTTTATGACATTAATTTTCATGACGGAAACAAGTTGATTTGACAACAAATTTATCTTTTTACTTCGAACAACAAACGAAAGCATGCATTACTTTACAATTCCGTTGATTTTACTCAAAATGCTTTCAACAGAAATCGTACGCATTGCCTCTTCGTAGCCGGCCACTTTCTTGTTTCCATAAACAGAAGTTGGCAGGAAAGGAAATTGTGCTCTGTCGGAGGTTAGACAATTCTCGAGCGGTTGTTGAAATGGAGAAAAACCCGCAAAAGGATGTGTTGCTCCCCAAAGTGTCACGACCGGAACGCCATAGATTGCTGCCAAATGTGCGTTGCCAGAATCCATCGATAGCATGACATTGAGGCCGGCAATGAGTTGCAATTCTTCTGAAAAACGCAACTTCCCGGCAACAACAATCGCATTGTCTAAGTTATTTGAAATCTCTTGTAGCGCTTGAATTTCGTTTTTACTTCCGAAAAGTAATAGGAGATAGGCTTTGTTTTTTGAAAGATCACTGACCACTTCCTTCATCAAATCGAGTGGATAGACTTTGGAATCGTATTGGGCAAAAGGAGCAATTCCGATGAGTATCTTGTGGTCATCTCCAATGATATTCAAAACTGGTGTGTCTAGTTTTGGTTTTGGAGGAAAAGTCGGTTGCGATAAATTGATCGGAAATCCGAGTTCTTTGAAGACGTTGGCGTGTCTTTCAAAAACGGTCGGCAACGGATTTATGGTCTTCTTTTCAAGTCGCGTTAAAGCTTTCTTTTCTGCTCTAGCCTTATCTGTAAAAGCGACTTTCTTCCCGCTCAATAGAAAAAAGGTTCTGACAATTTTCGAACGCAGTACGTTGTGCAGGTCGGCAAAAGCATCGATCTGCAGTGGCTTTAAGTCGCGATATAATTGCAACAAACCCAGAAAGCCTTTGTGTCTGCCCTCGGCATCGAACGGAAAAAAAATAAGATTGGGAATGTCCTGAAAAAGTGGTTGAAAATAAGATCTAGAAACAACCGTGATTTTAACTTCAGGATGTTGTTGCAACAAGGCTCTTAAAACAGGTACCGTCATGGCAACATCTCCCATTGCGGAGAGTCTCATGACGGCTATATGTGTTTGTTTTTCTGGCAAGTTGCTATGAAGTTCGGAGTCCTAGCCCCGATAGCAGCCGATATCCTCGCAACGCAGTGGAGAGATAAAGGCGAATAGCGGGAAACAGCTCCTAAAAAAATTACTTTTTATTTTGATACAACACCGGATTCAACTCATCGTCGTTGTACATCTTCATTTGTTTGTAGACCTTCATAAATTTGTCACCGTTTTCAATGTCGTGTATCAAATCGTCGATGGCGGTAGACAAGTCGCTTCTTTGTTCCAAAAGCACATTGAGCTTCGCTTGGCATTTATCTTTGTGGTCTTGAGAAGCTTCCGGGCGTGTAACTTCTTCGTGCATATGGTAAATTTTCAACGCTAAAATCGACAATCTATCGAATGCCCAAGCTGGACTTTCAGAATTGATTTTTGCCGTTGGTTTTACTTTCACCTGATGGTATTTTTGCAAAAAGTAACTGTCGATATATTCCACCATATCAGTGCGCTCTTGGTTCGATGCATCAATTCTTCTTTTCAGCGTTAAAGCAGCCACCGGATCAATTTGCGGGTCACGAATAATGTCTTCAAAATGCCATTGCACCGTATCAATCCAATTTTTGTGGTACAACAAATGCTCGAATTGCTCTTTGGGATAAGGGTTGTTAATGGGTTGATCCACGTTATCAAACTGATGATAATCTTGGATGCTTCTTTCGAAAACGGCATAGGCAAGTTTAGAAAACATATCTTTGAATTTTAAAAGACAAAGATACTTTTTATACTTTTACGAGAGAAAAAAAGTTGCTTTTCTGAGTTACTAAGTTTCTGAGATTCTGAGATTCTGAGTTTTTAGGAGCCGGGAACCTGCTATCCGTTGCAATCTTTTATGGCGAACACCGCCACAAAAGGATTTCCACTGCTATCAGGGCTAGGGCATTCCGCAAACCAAGACGACCTTAGTGCCTAAGATTCTTATCACCTAAACATAAAAAATAAACCTCAATGCAAATTCATTATTTATCCGAAGACAACAGCGTTTTAAATCACTTTTTAGGTCAAATCCGAAACGTCAATGTGCAACATGATAGCATGCGTTTTCGACGAAATATCGAGCGAATCGGAGAGGTAATGGCGTATGAGTTGAGCAAAGACTTGCGTTATAAAAACATCGAAATTCAGACGCCGTTAGGAATAAAAAAGACTACAGAAATTGAAGATCAGTTGGTTTTGTGTTCGATTCTTCGTGCAGGTTTGCCTTTGCATTTGGGTTTCTTAAACTACTTCGACAGTGCTGAAAACGGATTTGTTTCCGCCTATCGCCATCACCCGAACAACGATGATTTCTTTGATATTTTAGTCGAATATCAGGCGGTTCCGAATTTGCAGGACAAAACATTGTTACTGATTGATCCGATGTTGGCCACGGGCCAATCGATGGTGGCGGTTTTTAACAAACTGATGGAAAAAGGGTTGCCGAAAGAAATTCATATTGCGGTGATTATTGCGGCGCCACAGGGAATCGAATATCTTGAAAATCATTTGCCAGACCATTGTCATTTGTGGGTCGCCACTTTAGATGAAACCTTAAATGCTAAAAACTACATTGTTCCGGGATTGGGTGATGCGGGCGATTTGGCTTATGGGAATAAATTGTAATTGATTTTTTGCTCGCAAAGTCGCAAAGGCGCGTTTTAAGTTTTCACGTGAGTTGTCTTTTGTGAGCTCATCTAAACTTGTTTAAAAAAAGCAATAAAACTGACTGCGACCAATATCCACAATACCACTTCTTTTTTCCAATAGGCTTGCGCCGTTTCTATGTGAGTGGTTGCAATCATCGCCAATGGTGCAAAGGTAAACACCAAAAGTTCATTCGATTTATTAGGTGAAACTGCAAAGACTGCAATCCCAATCACAAATGCAGAAATTACTTTCTTGTACGTTGGATGCAAAATGAGTGGGCGGTTTGATAATGATAGTAAAAGCAAGACTAGAAAAAACAATCCTATGGTTGCGTATATCGAAAATGCTATATTTTGATTGTTATTTGTGAAATAATCAAATCTCAAATCAATCGTTGATTCTGAAATTAAGTAATTGATCCATTGCGTATTAAAATAGAGTGAACTTCCAACGAAAAGTATTGCAATTGAAAAAAACGCGATAATTGGCAAGAACCAATTTCGATAATCTCTAGCGACATGAAATAGAATAGCAATAAAAATCAATACTATAAAAAGCACACTCCAAAAATGAAACAAAGCAGCTATAAATACCCATAATGAAGCATCAAATATTTTTTCCTTCGAGGCTTTTAATGAATGAAGTGAGATAATTCGCCGCGTAGCTAGTAAGATAAAAAAGTTGGATAATAACAATGATGTGTTGTTAAGTATTCCTGGGAAAAACAGCAGAAATAGAAAAAAAAGTAAAACTGTGTAGGCACTGTCTTTACTTAATCCGTTTTTCTTTACGATAAAGTTTGTGATAAACATCGAAACAAATAAAGCAGCAATAAGCGCACATTTGGAAACGACGTTTAGCCAAGAATTATCGCCCGTTACATGCTTTATTTGATAGTAAAAAAAGAAAAAAAGCAACCCTAAAATTACAGTCGAATAATTTAATGGTGTAGATTTTCTAAAAAAACTTGTAATCATAAGGATATTTTATACTTTTGTGCGTGTAAATATACTACTAACATTCACTATTATGAAAGCATTTTTTGAAGGAATACAATGGTTATTTGAGAACGTTTTGTTTTGGCCTTTAAATCAATTTCGTGCATTAGAACTTGAAAATTGGTTTGGAGCTAATACGATTAATTGGATTTTCATGGCTATTTGTAGTTATGCAACCTGGTATTGGTGTAAGCAACTTACGATGCACAAAAACAACGGAGAAGAAAATCAAGATACAACGGCACATTCTTTCTTAACCAAGTAAGTCGAAACCGATATCTTTTCTATAATACATCGTATCAAAATGTAGTTTTTCTATGTTTTGATACGATTTTTTTACGGCCTCTTGGTAGTCATTTCCGTAAGAAGTTACCGCCAAAACGCGACCGCCATTGCTTACCACTTTTCCGTTTTCTGTTTTCGTTCCGGCATGAAATACGATTGAATCCTGAATTTGGTCCAGTCCAGATATTTCCTTCCCCTTCTCATAATCTTCTGGATATCCACCCGAAACAACCATAACCGTTGTAGCGGTTCTTTCATCAACTTCTAATTGAATCTCGTCAAGTTTTTGATTAGAAACTGCTATAAATAATTCTACCAAATCATTTTTTAATCTCGGAATGACCACTTCGGTTTCTGGATCGCCCATTCTGACATTATACTCGATAACGATTGGTTCTCCTTTTACGTTGATTAATCCAATAAAAACAAATCCTTTATACGGAATCGCGTCTTTTTGCAAGCCTTTTATCGTTGGAATAATAATTCGGTCTTCTATTTTTTGTAGTAAGGTTGCGTCTGCAAATGGCACTGGAGAAATAGCACCCATGCCACCAGTATTCAAGCCGGTATCGCCTTCTCCTATTCGTTTGTAATCTTTGGCTGTTGGCAAGATTTTATAATTTTTGCCATCGGTGAGTACAAAACAACTCAATTCGATGCCATCTAGAAATTCTTCTATAACGACTTTTGAACTCGCTACACCGAATTTGGAATCGACGAGCATATTGCGTAATTCCTGTTGCGCTTCTTTTAAGTTTTGAAGTATGAGAACGCCTTTACCGGCTGCTAATCCATCGGCTTTCAAAACGTATGGTGCTTTTAGTGTTTCTAAAAACCGGCAGCCCTTTTCTACGGTTTCTTTTGTAAAACTATCATACGCCGCGGTGGGTATTTGATGCTTTATCATAAATTCTTTGGCGAATTCTTTGCTTCCTTCCAGTTGTGCTCCCAATCTTGATGGCCCAATAACTGGGATAGATTTCAATGATTCGTCATTTAGAAAATAATCGTAAATGCCTGCAACTAATGGATCTTCCGGACCAACCACTATCATTTTTATATTTTCTTGTAATACTAATTTTTTTATGGCTTCAAAATCGGTTGGGCTGATATTGACATTGGTCGCAATTGAATCCGTTCCTGCATTTCCTGGTGCCACAAAAAGTTTGTTGCAAAGCGACGATTGCAGCATTTTCCATGCTAAAGCGTGTTCTCTGCCGCCCGATCCCAAAAGTAAAATAGTCATAAGTGTTATTTAGTTGTGTGCGACAAAAATACTTGGTTTTGGAGGTTTATTTTAATTAAATGGTAAAAAAATCCCGCTACAAATTAAGATAGTTGGGATGAAAGATTATTTTTGATGAAAAATAAGTTCGTTGTGTTGAATCTTTTTAATCTTACGTTGCGTTTGAACGGTTTTCCGATTGGGAAAGCGAAGATGGAGTTGGATAAAATTCTCTCACTTTCTCAATCTGAATACGAGACTTTTTTAGCTACAAAAAAGCAAGATATCCTAGCTTATCACTTACAAAACAATCCATATTATCGAGGTTTAATTGGTTCCAAATTGATTCAAAATTGGGGAGATATTCCGGTTATGAAAAAAATCCATTTTCAAAAACCTTTGGCAGAAAGGCTTTCGAACGGATTTACCCGAAAGAATATCTACGTCAATAAGACTTCCGGTTCTAGCGGAGATCCGATGGTGTTTGCCAAAGACAAGTTTTGTCACGCTTTGATTTGGGTGAATATTATGCGGCGTTTTCAATGGTATGGATTAGATTTTAACCATTCGTGGCAGGCTCGGTTTTATGGAATGCCTCTCGATTTTATTGCCAATACACAATTGCGCCTAAAGGATTTTTTAAGTCACCGTTATCGTTTTAATATTTTTGATTTCTCCGATGCGGCGATGCAAAAAATGGTAGCGAAGTTTCGCAGCACCAATTTTGATTACATCAACGGCTACACCAATTCGATTGTTTTGTTAGCGAAACACCTGCAGAAAAACGACCTTTACCTGGATACCATTTGTCCGAGCTTGAAAGTCTGTATTGTGACTTCAGAAATGCTATTAGATGAAGATAAAAAATTATTAGAGGAGCGGTTTCGAATTCCAATTATCAATGAATATGGCAGTGCCGAATTGGATATTATCGCTTTAGAGAACCCTGAGGGCATTTGGAAAATCAATTCAGAAACACTTTTTGTGGAAATTTTAGATGAAGATGATCAAGTATTGCCCAATGGCACTGAAGGTAAAATTGTAGTGACTTCGCTATATAATAAAGCCCATCCAATGATACGGTATGAAGTTGGCGATATTGGAATACTTGATGAAAAAAGCACATTACAAAATCCTATTCTCAAAAAACTCGTAGGGAGAACGAATGATGTGGCCATTTTACCTAGCGGAAAAAAATCACCTGGAATGACATTTTATTCCATTACCAAAAAACTATTTAACGATGATGGTAATGTCAAGGAATTTGTCATTACACAAACAAAAACTGACACTTTTGAAATAGATTACACTAGTAGTCATGAATTATCTGCAAAAGAAATTGCTGAGATTGAACGCGTATTGAGTCAATTTTTAGAACCTAACTTGAAGTACATTTTTTCTCGAAAAGAGCAAATAGAAAGAAGCAAAAGTGGTAAGCTGAAACAATTTAGATCGTTGGTTTAAGCTTCTTGATAAATAGTGGTTTTATTATTAATTGTGTGAATAAAAAACCGACCATGCAACAAAGGGAAAGAAAAACATTGAGTCGATGGAATTGTCTGTAAACAGTATAATTGTGTTGAATCAATTTCCATTTTGAAGAAGAAATGGAATCCTTTCTGACACGATAAAAAGCTAAACTATCTTGAATAGGTTCTGCCGTTCTAATTTTCTTTAAAACCGTTAACCAAACCATCCAATCTTGTCTTTTTCGAATATTTGAAATCGGGATTTTACCAAAGAAATGTGTATCATAAACGCCAGTAAGATTCCCGACAAAATTGCAAAAAAACAATTGCCAATACTTTAGTGTTTTTGGGGCTTCTACTCTTAAATTTAAGGGAGCACCGCCTTCATCAATACATTCATAAAAGGAAAAGGAAAACGGTGTATTGTTTAAAGACAGAAAATCAATTTGCTTTTGAAGTTTTTCTGGTTTCCACAAATCATCTGAATCTAAGAATGCAATATAACGTCCTTTAGCTAAACCAACTGCTTGATTTCTTGCTACGCCTGCCCCAGAGTTTTTTTGTAATTGGTAGAAACTAATTCTAGCATCGTCTTTTATAAAATCTTGAATTATCGATTCTGTCTTATCGGATGAACAATCATCTACAATAATCATTTCCCAATTTTCGTAAGTCTGTCCTTGAACTGACCTTATGGTTTCTGCAATAAATTTTTGAGAATTGTAGCTTGGTGTTATAATAGACACTAATACCTGCATCTTAATAGGCTTTATCTTCGCCTTTTAGGGCATTTACTATAGTAGCGAGGACAATCTTGACGTCAAGTAAAACCGACCAATTTTCAATGTAAAAAATGTCGTACTTAACACGATAAATAATATCTTCGTCATTCTCAACTTCACCCCGATAGCCATTAGTTTGTGCTAGACCTGTTATCCCTGGTTTTATAAAATGACGCACCATAAATTTGTCTATTTTTTGAGCATACATTTCGGTATGACTAACCATGTGTGGTCTAGGACCTACAACCGACATGTCTCCTAAAAAAACATTTATGAACTGTGGCAACTCGTCGATGCTGGTTTTTCGGATAAATTTTCCAACCTTGGTTATTCTAGGATCGTTCTTTGAAACTTGTTCTAAATCGGCAATTTCATTAAGATTCATCGAACGAAATTTAAAACAATTGAACTCTTTATAATTTAGTCCGTTTCTCTTCTGCCTAAAAAAAACAGGCCCCCTAGATTCTAGCCTTATAAATATTGCTAACAAAGGTGATAACCATGAAAGAAATCCCACGATAATCAATATTGAGAAGCAAATATCAAATACTCTTTTAACGATTTGATTAATAACATCATCTAGTGGTATATTCCTCAAAGACAATACTGGAATATAACCATAATAATCTAACTTTAGATTTCGAGAAAACAATTCGTTATTGTCTGGAATGAATTTTAAAATCTTTAAATTATTGTCAGCGAAATCTATAAAATAATCAATCTGCGTATTTGACAAACTACTTAAGGAACAGTATATTTCATCAATTTTGTTTTTTAATACGTAGTCCGTCCAATCTTCTATTTTAGCGTTCTTATCTCCGTCAAAATCAAACATCTTTACTAGCTTATAGCCATAGTCAGGATTATCGTTGAAAAATTCGGCAATTTGATCGACGCTTTTTCCGCTACCAACAATAATAACTGTTCTAAAATTGCCTCCATAAAAAACGCGATATTTTCTTAAGAAAAAATAGATTGACAATTTACAAATAGAAACGGCAAAGAGAGAAAGTACAGTATAGCTCAAAACTATTTTCGAGTCGATTTCATTCACATAGAAACCCGAGAAGGCATAACAACAAATCGTAAATAATAGAAATTGTTTGATAATTTTATTAACGATTGAAACTACTTTGGTAAAGCGATATACCTCATAAAACTCAACATTAAAGGCTATAATAATCCAAGAAAAAGAGGTGAATACAAGAAAATATGGCGACAAGAGTTCATTAGAAATTATCAGACATGAAAACGCATTTACTATTATTAAGTCTAATAAATAGGTAAAAGGTCTAATATAGCCCGAGAATCTGCCTGTTTTGTTTTTCATTAATTAATATACTTGGAAAAATCTTTGTGCTCTTCTTTAACTAATTCCTCTTTAGATAAAGATTTAAAATAATCATAAGTGATTTTCAAGCCTTCGCCTCGGGTTACTTTAGCTTCCCATCCTAATAATTCCTTAGCTTTACTAATGTCCGGCTGTCTTTGTAGTGGATCATTCATCGGCAAAGGATGGTACACAACTTTCTGTTTGGTGCCAGTAAGTTTTATAATTTCGTCTGCAAAATCCCTAATGGTAATTTCATCTGGATTTCCAATATTAACTGGGTAAACATAATCTGAATGCAAAAGGCGAAAAATTCCTTCAACTTGATCATCAACATAACAAAAAGAACGGGTTTGAGATCCATCCCCAAATATCGTTAAATCTTCTCCTCTAAGAGCTTGCCCTATAAAAGCAGGTATTACGCGTCCATCATTTAGCCGCATTCTTGGTCCATAAGTGTTAAAGATTCTCACTATTCTAGTCTCAACGCCATGAAAAGTATGATAAGCCATGGTGATGGATTCTTGGAATCGTTTGGCTTCGTCATACACGCCGCGAGGGCCAATCGTATTCACATTTCCATAATATTCTTCTGTTTGAGGATGAACTAGTGGATCGCCGTAAACCTCAGAGGTTGATGCGATTAATATTCGTGCTTTTTTCACTCTTGCCAAACCTAAAAGATTATGCGTTCCAAGCGAACCCACTTTCAGGGTTTGAATCGGTATTTTCAGATAATCGATTGGACTAGCTGGGGAAGCGAAATGAAGAATATAATCTAGCTTACCCGGAACGTGAACAAACTTTGTGATATCATGATGATAAAACTCGAAGTTTTCCAGTTTGAATAAATGCTGGATGTTTCTTAAATCTCCTGTGATAAGATTATCCATACCGATAACATGATATCCTTCTTTGATAAATCGGTCACATAGGTGCGAACCCAGAAATCCTGCTGCACCTGTTATAAGAATTTTTTTCATGTTTATTTGATTCCGTGCGATTCTTTACTTGTAGTACCATTAAATAGACAGTAAAGAACAATAAAAAAAACAATGCCCCTTTGCCTGCAAAAAAATGATTCTGACAAAAATAGTACTATCGTAGTGATTGAAAAAGCTAAATGCATAAAATTTTTACCATGAAGAGCATTCCAAAAATTTATATACAGCATTGACAAAATTATGAGTATACCCAAAACACCTAAATCAGCATATGTCTGCAGATACTGATTGTGGAAATTATACTCCCCATAAAGTGGAAGTAAATTGTGTTCTTTTGCCTTACCCCTTATAAAATCTTGTGATGCCTCCAATCCGAAACCACTGAAAAACATCTTCTGTTCAAATAATATTTCTAGAAATACTCGTATTTGATATATTCTAAGCGCAGTCCCCGGCAAATAACTGTTTTGATGAAAGTCCTTCTTATTCCAAGCCTCACTGATACTAACATTATAAACACTCTGATTATCCTTGGTCAAATCATAGTTCAATGTATTATCAATAAAAGCGGTTTCGTATTCGATCAGAAATCGCTCCCGCACTTTTTTTACGTATAAAACCGAGAAAATTAGGAATACAGAAACAGAAATTATTGTAATTGCTTTTGTTCCCGACGGTATCGTAACAAAAAACGTGTAATAGCAGATTATTATTATAAAATCAATCGTTATAATACTCTTAGATGATAGTAAGAACGTAAAAATGATTACGATGGTTAGTCCTATTTTTTCTACATTACATTTGTTTTTAATTTGAATAAAATAAAACAATGCAAATGATGCAAAAACGGACATATATATCACTCCCGGGTCAGAAGGAACAAGATTCTTATAGAAAAAATGATTAATGTCATTCGTTCTCATATAAGAAATGAGCGCTTTTCCCAAACAAAACAATGCACAAACAACCATTCCAAAACTGAATGTTCTAAAAATTATATGTAGATCTTCTGTCTTCCTTTTTGGAATAAGAAGAAAAGCTAAGGGAATGAATAAAAAAGAAAGTTGCTTTTTAATGCCAAACAAAGTGCTGTTGAAATTGTATGACCAAGAAAGAGATGTGATCATCAAAACAAAAAAGGCGATTGGAAGATAATAAATCTTCTCGGCATTTATCTCTTTTTTACCGAAAAAAAAACACCATGAAACAAACATTATTGTAGCAATACTTATGAAAATATTCTTTAATGGAAGAGAAATGAATATTAAAACTAGAAGAAAATCAATAGTTTTTAATTTTTTGAAGAACTGTATAATTTTCGAGAAACTATAATTATTTTCCATGTGTATTATTTGGGGTGCTTATAAGTGATTATAGTATATTAAATACTACTCATAAACTTTTCTTTAAAAACTAAAGCGATGAATTTGGAGTTTCCGATAAGATATCGCTTCCACATTCTGCGCGGATCTTGAATGAGTCTGAAAAACCACTCCATTCCGATTTTTTGCAAAAATAAAGGTGCTCTTTGTAAATTGCCAGAGTAAACATCAAAACTACCTCCAACTCCCATAATAAAGTTTACATTGCTTAATGCTTCTCTATTTCGAAACAAAAACAACTCTTTCTTGGGGGAAGTCATTGCAACGAAAAGCATTTGTGGCTTGCTAGCTATTATTTGCGTTATGATTTTGTCTTCTTCGTCTTCTTTAAAATAACCATCCGCAAAGCCTGACACTACATCTGGGGAGTACTCATTCGATATTCTATTGTTTACCTTTTCTACAACATCTTGTTTAGCGCCAAGCAGAAAAATCTTGTGTTTTTTTTCATGCGCTGTTTGAATTAAGTTAATAAATAAATCAATTCCTGCTACTCGCTCTTTAATTGGCTTTTTTACAAATCTTGATGCCCAAACTACTGCCTGGCCATCCGCATTAATTATGTCCGCACTGTTCACGCTTTCTTTCAATTCAGAATTTGATTGCATGGCTACAATCTTACCTGCGTTTACCACTACATGATGAATCTGCTTCTTGCTTTCAATAGCCTTTTCTATCTCCACAATAGTTTCTTCCATAGTCAAATTATCTATGTGTGTTCCTAGAATACTAACTCTATTGTAATTCATTTTTATGATTGCTTGATATTGAACGATTCACCAGAAACAAAGCTAGTACTACATATGAAATCGCCGAGATATTTGTGAAAAATTGACCGGCAAATATAGAAATAATAAAAACAGAACACAAAGAAAAGTTAATAAAACAGCATTGGTTCGGGGGTTTACAAGAAGTCAATGAATACATCATATAGAGATAAAAAGCCATTCCTATAAGACCAAAACTTACTATCAAGTCGATGATTGCCATTTCATACGTGGACAAAGATGAAATTCTTCCTCCGATCAGGTAGTTGTACCACTCCCAGGTGGGTGCGTATTCTTGTGACAACTCAAAAAAAATGTCGTTCCGATAAGAACTTATAGCAGACAACAATCCTTTTTTATGGTATACATTCTCTAGGGTAAAGAAAACCTTTCTCAAAGCAAGTATTATCGCAGTGCCAAAAGTCCAAAATAGAACAACACCAAATAAAATTGAACCATAAAACGTCTTTTTTTGATACCATTTATTTTTGAAAAATAGATAAATAACAAACAGCAAGAGAAATAAGTAAATGCTTTTTGTCCCGACTAAAAGGCTTCCGAATATCGTTAAGGGAAAAAGGATTTTTAGCCAAGTATTTTTATCTATAAAATGATACGTATAGATTATAGCCGAAATGTAAAAATACGTTGCGGTTATCGATTTCGGCAACACTCCTAAGTACCCAAATCGAACGTAATAGGTTTTAAAATATACAATCGAAAACAAAAAACCTGCAAAAGTAGTTGCCACAACTATCACAATTAGAGTTTCAAAAAAAATAGCCAAAAGAGCCTTGTCTTTCTTCTCAGTAATAGTGCCGATAAAGGACAGGAAAACTATAGGAAAACAATATAATGACAGTTCCCTTATCGTGTCGTAACTGCCCGCAACTATCATGTCATAATGATCAACCAACAATAATCCTTGGTGAATCACAACCAGTGTGGCTAAAAAAGCGGAATTCTTAAGGGAATACCAATTTTTCTCGTAAATGAGAATTGCGATAAAAAGCAATAGAAAAGTAGTTTTAATTGCCTTAATAACCCACAATAAATCTTCAGACGCATGAACTTGATCTTTGTTAAAAAAATCTAAGACAAAAAATACTGCAAAGTAGAGTATTAATATTATTGTTTTTGAATTTGATTTCATTTCTTTTGATTAGAAAACAAGAATATATTAGAGAAAAAAGCGATGAAAATGATTCCTGCATTATTCTTAAATAAATTTTCGAAAAGACCAACTAATACAAGAGAAGCAAAAAAAAAGAATGATACCTTATCTTTATTTTTAAATGAAAAATAAACATTACTAAACAAATAAAACAGGAATAAACAAAGCCCAATAAGTCCAAATTCAATCCAAATGGATAGATACTGATTGTGTGAATCATAGTTGTTGGTTGCGGCAAAGTTTAATCCGTTTTTCTGAAAACTCTCGTGGAGTACTTTCTTTTCCATCGCGCTACCATAGCCAAAAATCGGGCGTTCTTTTATTGCTGAAAATGCGGCTTCCCAGCGTGCAATCCTCGAATCTGCTTTGTATTTTCCATTGTATGCCGTATTGATATTGGGAGTTAAATCCCACACCAGTTCTTGAGAAAACCTCGAGTACATATATGTTTTTCTCACACTACTAAATAATAATATCGATACAAGAAACATTCCCATTATTGAAGTAAAAAAACAGATTTTACTTCTAAAGTAAACTCTCTTTAACAGTACGAAGGAATAATAAACTAGCAGTAAAATAACAATGATCGTAATGACTCGTGCGTTCAAAAATAGAATTGTCAACAACTGTACAGGAATCGTTAAGCCTACTAAAATCTTTTCTCTTATCGACATATTAGTCAGTAAAAGTTCTAAAGAACCTATCAAAGAAAGAATGGCATAAAGCCCAAAATAAGTGGGATATATCTTTAGGATTTCAGTAAAACAATGATACGTGTGATAGTAATTGAATAGATCTTTATCAATCGCAAAAAGTGGCCTTGTCGAATAGTATTTGATAAAATTATTGGTTAGCAAAACTAGCGCAGCTATTGTAACTCCTGCTATTAAGCCCAATAAAGATTTTCTTTTCAAGTATATCAATTGATCCTTATCTAAAACAAGCAAAAAGAACGGAATTAAAAGATAGGTGGCGTACCTGCCAAACAAATTTATGGCATCAGGGATATTGTCGGAAAAACAAAGGCCTAATAACAGTAGTGCAAATAAATAAAGGGTTGAAAACCAAATTATATTGATGCCAACTTTAGGCTTAGCCCTAAATGAATATAAAAGAATTGCCATGAATATCGCCAAAGCTATATTTCCAAGTTTTGTAGATAACGGAAGTACTAAACCAAATATAAATGAACTATTATAAAGTAACTTGTTCTTCATCTTTTCTTAAATGCATTAACGCAAAAAGCAAACCTATAAAATTTCCCGCTATTCCTGAGTTAAAAATATGACCTGCTATTGATGAAATTACGAATAATAAAAATACCATAAAATAAGTCAATCTTGCATATGGGAAAAAAATATTCTTCTTTAAAATAGAACTTTGAACTATCAAAAAAGTAATCATCGAAACAAATAATAGCGCTCCGAGATATCCGTAACCAAAAAAGATGTCTAACAAATCTATTTCTATTATATGTTCAAGTTTTGATTCATAGAAGTTCTGACCGCCACCCACTAATTTTTGGATGAAAGAATAACTTGATTCATATATCTGAAACATTTTTATTGTAAAAATATTCCTGCTAGAAAAAATAAAGGTGACAAAATCTAAATTCTCCCAAAAATATTGTAAACGCACCATAATGGGAGAATTAATTAGAATTTTATATGTGGAATAAAGTATTGTAGGAAGAGCAACAAATAAGAAAACAACTATCCATTTTAGCGTTTTGATTTTGATTTTAAAAGTTTTTAGATTAACTGTAATCAACAGAAATACGACAAAAACCCCTAAAAATACTGTTTTGGAACTTACTAAAATGGCTAAGAATAAATTAAACAGAAAGAAAAGGAAAAATTTGATTCGGTTTTTTTCCATTTCCCAATATTGATAACCCACGATAGAAGAAGTTACCAATAGAAGAGAAGAAATTTCATTACCCGCATAAAAGAATCCTCTTGTTCCTATAGCTCCATATTCGTACATCGGGTAACCCAAATTAAGAAGCTTAATGGTAATGTTAAATGCTAGAACCCAAAAAGAAAACTTAACCCATCTAAAAATATGTGCTTCTAGAATGTACTCTCTCGTTTTTATGACATCTTTGAAATATAAATAGGCAATGGGAATGGTAAGGTATTTTGTAACTTTAATAAAATCATTAAATAAAAACCGAAATTCTAATGTGCTTAAGACCTCCAGAATGGAGCCAATAAATAATGCGACGAATGCAAAAATTATGATGTTTATTTTATTGGGGTCGAAAGACAGCTTGAACAGCATTAACCCCAAAATAATAATTTTATAAAACTGACTGATTGAAACAGGCAAATTAACATTGTTTTCCAACAAAATCCCATTCACCATATCTGTCGGCAGCACGAAAAGCAATAGAAATAGAATAACTTGATTTAGTTTTCTGTAAGTTAATATCATTTTTATTATGTTAATTTACCTTGCGCGTTCTTAAACCAATAAAACAACGAAATCAATAAAAATATTTGTTTTTCTTTATTCATCCCAGATTGATGAATCTTAAAAATTTTTAAAACTTCTTGCTTGTCAAAAAAATCAAAAAAAACACTGTCGCTATCTTTTAATTCTGTATAGTAATCAGCTCCCATAGCCCCTTGAAACCACTTATTTGTCGGCGATTGAAATCCCAATTTTTTTCGATTAACAATACGCTCCGGTAATACGGTTTTTGCAAATTCTTTGTGAATGTATTTTCCAATACCATTTTTTATCTTAAAGGAATAGGGAAGTGATTCTATAAATGCTACCAATTCAGTATCTAATAATGGAACGCGGGTTTCTAGACCAAAATTCATCGACACCTTGTCTGTGTAGATTAACAAGTCATCCGCCAAGTTCATTCTCATATCCAAACTCATCATCGCTTCTACACTTTTCTTCGACTTGCAATCGAGAAGGTGATAAAAATAAGCTATTCTTTGATGACTCTTCGTGTCAGACTGATGCAACAATCTAAAAATTTCATCATCCCTAAAGAGCGT
>CALPOS020000019.1 GCA_943325255.2 Sphingobacterium thalpophilum | reverse complement strand
GTGGCATCAAAAATTCCAATTTTTTTACTGTATTTCAGCAAGTAAGCAGGGTTAGCTCCCCACCATAATTGGGGTCCAAAAGCAGCTTTTAATCCGTTCAAACGTCCTCTACCATCAACTTCAAATCCAGAAGTTTCACCATTATAGATATCTAAATTTGCACCATAATTTGCTTCTGAGTAAAGCGCAAAGAAATCTCCCTCATAACCCCAGTGATAATGTCCTGTCCTGTAAAAACCTCTCACTTCAAAATCTTTTGCCGTCCACTTGTAAGACGCATTATAAATTTGAACTCTATTCACATCCGTCGTGAATACGTTTCCTTCTGGCGTCACCAGCGTTTGTGCTCTTCCACGATTCTCATAAAAAATTTCGTTGATTGGATTTTCTGCAACACGCCCAAGAATGTTAAAATTTACATTTGCTTTCATGTTAGCAGATGGACTTCCTTCTACACCAATAAAATAAGATTCCATGTGATCAAAACCAGTTTTACTAGGATATACACTTGTGTTTGGATCATCAGCTTTTGGTGTGGTTAACAAACTTCCGCCAGTTGTAAACGTAGTAAACTCAGCTCTTAAATTGCTTATTTTCAGTGTTCCTGAATCGTTACTAGCTAAGGCTGCTTTGTCACCTCTGGCACGTAAAACGGCGTCCATCAGATTACTTTCATTGAAATGATTGTCTAAAGTCGCTTTCGTCATACTGTCTGCAAAAGGATTCAATTTGTGAATATCCTTTAACACATAGTATGCAGCACGCGGATATAGTTGATACAGACCTTTTTCATTTGTTGGCCCTTTGGCACAAATTCCGAACCATTCTTCGTTCATGTTATTTTGCCCTTCAACAAAATCTTTTTGATAACCACCGTTTGACCATGATGCATTAGAATCATGAACGTCTAACCCAGAAGTTTGACCGTATTTCCACCAACCATCGCTAAATTGAAAAGTAAAGCCACCTAGTGAATTTCCAGCCTTTCCCATTCCCGCAGCATTTTCGTATATTTCTTTCCAATTACCTTTCAAATAGAACGCTTGTGCATTTTGGTCTTCTTGATTGCTAGTTGCATTAAAAGCATCAGCACCAAACTCAGTAAACAATACTGGCTTTCCGTATTCTTTTTTCACTCGTTCGAACAAATCACCAAAAGAGACACCTCTGTATACATTCGAACCTAAAATATCAACATCTTTACACTCCTTAGCGATAATATCTAAAAAAAGTAAATCTCCGTTACATATTGCTATTGGATGTGATTTATCTATGCCTTTCATTTCAACTACTGCATCATTAAAAAGCTTATACATCGATTCCGCTCTGATTGTTGATTTTCTATCCTTTATTGGAATATCTTCAGTTTCCGCACCATCCCAAAACAGACCATAGTTGTTCTCATTTCCAAGTAAAAACAGCAAAAGCCCTTTGGTATCCTTGTACTCTTTAGCCATCTCCGTCACTTCTTTCAATAAGAGTGAACGAGTCTTAGCGTTGGAATATTCTGTAATCGGCGTCCAGACACCATCAATGGTCAATCCATAACGTCCAAAAGCATGATTAAGCATGGTATGAATACCATAGTTTGTATAAACATACTCAATCCACTTTTTCGGCATTCCAGAATACACGCGAATAGTGTTTACACCCATATTTTTAAGTAGCCCCATTTCATCATCTAACGCTTGTTTAATCAATGCGTCAGGTTGGTTCCACAGACTATAAGAATAATTAGTTCCGATAGGAAAATAATCCCAATTCATACCATTGACTATAAAATCTTTTCCATCAACAGTTAGCTTGGTTCCGTTGCTGCTATTGCTAACAGCTACTTTATTTCCTTGTGAATAAACCGATGAGGAACACACAATAAGGCTAAGCAGTAAAATAATTTTTTTCATATTTTTTTAAAAGTTAATTAATTGTATGCGATTAATAATTGGCAACAAACTTCGTATTTAGCAAAATATCTCATGCAGAAATGAGAATTTGACAATTATCTAATGACGCTTTTAAACATTTATAAACCTACAAGATTTATAATTCAAAAAAAACGAAATAGGATTTAAAGAAACTATACAATAATTACATAAATAAAACATCGCTTACAATTCAATATTAACGGGTGATAAATATGAAAACACACGACAAATTTGTGTAAATCCCGAATGATAGAAAACAAAATGGTATAGGTAATGTATAGTTAATTATAAGGATGTAGACTGCCTTTTAGATTGATAAGATATACTCAACCAGCCCTTTTTCGTGTGCTAACTCCATTTTCTTACGTAATCTGTATCGTTTTATTTCTACACTTCTTACTGAAATGTTCAACAATGGAGCTATTTCTTTGGAAGAAAGATTGAGTCTAAGGTAAGCGCAAAGTCTCAAATCATTTGGAGTTAACGAATTATGAGCCAGTTTTACTTTCTTTAGAAAATCTTTATCAGTACTGTCAAAAGCCTCTTTGAATACTTTCCAACTATCTTCTTCGGAAATATTTTTTGTAATACTCATAATTAGCGACTTAACGCTTCTGTTATCATCACCGCTTGAAGTCTTCTTAAGATCTTCCTTAATAACATTAAGTAATTCATTCTTGTTTATCAAACTCATCGTTGAGACCGCCAATTCTCTATTTTTGCTATCTACAACCTCCGAAAGCTGTTCATTTCGTAATTTCATTAATTGCTGCTCGTTTTCTAGTTCTTTAATTTCTAGCAAAAGATTATTCTCTTCTATTAACTTTTCCTTTTGTTTTTGATAATAATTCTTATAGGATTTGTGAATAAAATTGAATAGAATCAAGATGACAACGAGATAAATAAACAAAGCCAAGTTAGTCGCATACCAAGGCTTTGAAATTCTAAAAGTGTAAGTTGCAATTTTTTCAACTGCCGAATTTGCTAGTTTAGCGCGTACTTTAAAGGTATACTCGCCTGGTGACAAATTTTTGAAATTTACAGTTGACTTTAAGCTCCATTCACTCCATTCCTCCTGAAAACCTTTCAAGAGGTATTGGTACTCTGTTGCAATATATTTGTTGTATTCTGGAACTGTAAAACTAAAAGTAATATTGTTTTCAGATGATTTAAACGCTCCATTTTCTGTTATGGGACAACTTCTTCCTTTCTCATTTAGACGGTTAACACTGATGTTCGAAATAGACACAAAATAGCTCTTAAAACTCAAATCACTCAGATTAATCGTGTAATAGCCATCGGTGGTACCCACCAAGTAAGTCGAATTTCCGACTTGTGAAATATTCTCATAACCAAGCTGTGAATTGGTCAGTACGGATGGTATTGGAATTGAATTTTGCTTCAATTCTGTACTTAACTTGCTTAAGCTGAAGTAGTAGATGTAATTCTTTGAAAAAAACCAAATCTTATTTGAAGCATCAACCAACATTCTGCCCGACGTATATTCCTCATTTTCAAAAATTTTACTCAAAGCTGCGTCTTTTTCAAACTTTCTAGTAGATGAATTAAGCTTGAAAACCCCCGCTTTATAGGCATAATAGATATCATCATTATATTTTGCTAAACAGGCATTTTTTCCCTTATTAGGCGTTGCATAAATGAAATTACTTTCCACCTTTGAAAAACCAGCATCAACTTTCAATCTAAATACTCCTTTATATTCATGACTGACATATAACTCGCTCGTTTTGCTCAACTCAAAATATTTTGCAGAATAGTTAAATCCTTTTATTTTATTTTTGAACACCCATTGGTTGTTTACCTTTTCCAGGACTGAAAGCCCATAGTAATTACCTTGTAGCAATTTGTCCTTATGTTTAGGCAAAGGACTGAACTTCCACGTACCTGACTGCGAAAAAATGCACTTTGCGGTGCCGGATGCTATTGTGAAAGTACCGGAATCATGTCCACAGAACAGAACGCCATTATATGCAAACAATGACCAAACTTGACCTTTCGTACCACTAATAAACTTGAAGCCTTCAGTACTTTGAAAATCACGATAAAAAAGTCCTTGATTTGTTCCTATATACAATTTTTTTTGAAACAAAATCGAAGCATAGACAGTTCCTAATATACCTGTATTATCAGAATAGCACTTCACAGGCGTCTGAAGATTAAGACAATTAATTCCGTTGTCTAATCCAACCCAAAGATTTCTGTCGTTGTCTTCAAACAAGGACAAAACCGTATTATTACTAAGTCCATGATTTTGATCAATATTGTACTTTATTTTACCTTCTTTGGAGAGTACAAAAAGTCCATTTGAAATCGTTCCGATCGCAAAACTACCGTCAGATAAACGCTGACTACTATATATATTGCTTTGTGATAAAATAGCATCTGCTTCGGTATTAAATTTTGTCAGTGTTCCTGCGATCAATTGAAAAAAACCATTTGATTGCGTTTGAATAAGCAAACCATCAGTGGTAGGGAATATATTTACAATCTTATTATTTAGCAAAACAGGATGGTCTGAAACTAACTTACTTTCCCTATTTTCTATTTCAAAAAGTCCACCGTTTAAAGTTTGAAAGTAAATGGAATTCGCAACCCCAAAAGATTTTAAAATGTCATTTTTCGGTGTAATAATCGAAAACTTTTTTGTTTTTGTATCATAAATGTACAACCTATTCAAAGATTGAAAAATGACCCATTGATCATAATCCAAAATATTCCAAAATTGCTCGTCATCTAAGATTTTAGGTTTAATCTGACGACTCAAGGAGGTGTATTGCAACTGACCATCGCTTTTCTTACTCCAAAAACCAAACTCCATGTAACATCCAGTAAATATCTTATCGCCAATCACCTTTACAGATCTTATGATGGACTCGTTAGGTGAATGATACAAACTCCAACTAGACCCATTAAACTCAAGTAATCCTTCATTATTAGCGAAATACACAAATTGGGATTTATCTTGGGAAATCATCCAATTTTGATTCCCAGCACCGTAAATGCTAGAGTTATACTTTACAATTGGAGGCAAATCTTGACCGCTGCAAAAAGTTGTAACGAATAACATTAATTGAAAAAAAACAAATCTTATCTTAAATTGTTTCATTATCTGATTGAGTTTTCTAAGCACAGCGAAATATAACAATAAAGTGCCACATGTTTAGGATTAAATTTTGTTTTAAACCAAAAGCCCCAGATTATTGTAAAAATGAGGTAAAAAAAAAGACCGTCTCTTGAGACAGTCTTTTTTCCTAAAGCTAAATAATTACTCTTTTATAAATCTTGTTGAAGCAACATTCCCGTCAATAGAAGTTTTTACAACGTAAACACCTACTTGAAGACCAGATACATCAACAGTTACTGTTTTGCTATTCGGGGTTAACGAAATAACTTCTTGTCCAATCATGTTGATCACAGAAATTTGTTCAACATTGTCTAGCGCTTCGATAGTAAAGTTAGTAGTAGCAGGATTAGGATACATTTTAATATTTGCAGCAACAAAACTAGAAGTTGCCAAAGTATTTTTGTGCAAGTATAAGTTATCATAATATACAATTCCTAAATCAGAAGTAATTACAAATTGAGTAAAATCAGTAGTATCGCTTCCGTTAATAGGATTAAAAGCAGAAAATGGTAGATCAATAGAAATCCAAGTTCCAGGATTTACACTTGGCAAAATGTTCGCATTGGTTGCAGAATATTCGAAAGCATTTGTTTCACCAGCAGTACCACTCCAGTTTGAAAATTTAATATTAAAACTTTTATCTTGAGTAGGGGTATCTGTCCAAATATCCATATGAAAGAAACCAAAACCAGCAGCATTAAA
Organism: Sphingobacterium thalpophilum; assembly: GCA_943325255.2. Classification (GTDB taxonomy): domain Bacteria; phylum Bacteroidota; class Bacteroidia; order Flavobacteriales; family Flavobacteriaceae; genus Flavobacterium. Next base: position 11,847 of record CALPOS020000019.1, on the reverse strand, counting down.
TCTACCATCCAAAAAGGCAATTCCTTCACATCCCAAACCAACTATTTTATTAGTATTATTACCTTCAATTTGTACTAAGCTAGTTGAACCTGGGCACCAAGACGTATTATACGTATTATCATCACCACCTGAGTAACCAATCACAGAAACAGGAGCGTAGGTATCACAAAAAATTGACTTTACATCAGCGGCTGGTCTGTTTGGTTGTGCTGGAGCAGCAGTTGTTGGAGCTGCATCAACTGGTGGAGTACCTAGAGGACCTTTAATGTTATCTACGTAAAAAGTTCTATCTGGTCTTGGAATGGGAGTTCCATTAGGAAAAAATGAAGTTTCGCCAGCAACCCAATAGGTGTGTATAACAAAACCACTATATACACCAGCAGCTGGTGCTGCTTGACCATCTAATGATGTATCAAAAGTAAACGAAAGTGTTTGCCATGTACTTCCTCCAGTATGTGTTACAGGAGCAGCAACTATAGCAGGTCCACCAACACCACCAGTTACTTTAACTAAAAATGTAATTGGCGCATCCGAAAATACATCCATAGTCATGGTTTGGGTAGCTGTCAAGTTAACAAGCGATGTTAAATTTAAATTAATTCCTTGCCATGGCTCACCTACAGGGTTTCCAACTATTTTGAGCACTTGAGATGTGTTACTTCCAGTACCAGCTTCTACAGTTGGAGCAGGTCCATTCCCAAAAGGATCTCCATTAATACCACCGCTTTCAGCAGATTCAAAACCTAATAAAAGATCTTGCGAATATCCTAGTGAAAAAGTCAAAAGGAAAATAAAAAGAGTAATTTTTTTCATAATAAATAAAATTTAATTGTTTAGGTAAATCTAGTAAAATATATTTACCTTCCTTTTAAAAGCAACTATATAAAAACTATACAGAAAAAAATGACAAAAAAATGATTAAACCTTTTTGTATATTTGACATTGCGAGGATTCTTTATCATTTACAATAAATATTACAAATCAATTATGTAGAGGTAATGTAAAGGTAAATCAATCGTTCAGAATAAGATGGTTATTATAAAAATACAATTAATCTAATGCCATGCCACCAATTATACATTTTGATTAAATAAATACGGCAAAAAATTAAAATATGGAAATTATCATTTCTGCATTTGTTTAGCATGCTCAAAATCTTTTGCCCTTTCTCAAAATAGAATTAATTACATTTGTATAAAATTCAAAACAATAATGATTACAGGAGATATTTCTACTCTGGAACCGAAGAAAAACATCATCATCAAAGGAGCTCAAGTCCATAATCTAAAAAATCTTGACGTTGTTATTCCGCGAAATAAACTTGTTGTAATTACCGGCTTATCCGGATCCGGAAAATCATCTTTGGCCTTTGATACTTTATATGCTGAAGGTCAACGTCGTTATGTAGAAAGTCTATCATCTTATGCACGTCAGTTCTTAGGAAGATTAGATAAACCAAAAGTGGAATACATAAAAGGTATTGCTCCAGCCATAGCAATTGAACAAAAAGTAAATACTACGAATGCAAGATCGACCGTTGGAACTTCAACCGAAATCTACGATTACTTAAAATTATTGTATGCGAGAATCGGAAAAACGTATTCTCCTATTTCTAATCTCGAGGTAAAAAAAAATACCGTTACTGACGTTATCAATACTGTCAAAACTATCGAAATAGACAGCAAATGGTTACTTCTTGCTCCAATTCATTTGGAGGACGGAAGAAAATTAGAAGATAAGCTAAAAGCCCTATTGCAACAAGGATTTGCTAGAATTGTTGTTGGTAATGAAATCGTGCGATTGGATGAACTGCCAGCAACACTACTTGGTAACAACTCAAAAAAACAAAATGAAATTTTCTTAGTTGTAGATCGAATTGTTGTAAAAGAAGAAGAAGAATTCTATAATCGACTTTCGGATGCGGTTCAAACAGCTTTCTTTGAAGGCAAAGGCATCTGTTACCTGCAAGAATTAGATGCCAAAAAGAAGTTTGAGTTTAGCAACAATTTTGAATTAGATGGTATTTTATTTTTGGAGCCAAATGTACACCTTTTCAGTTTTAACAATCCATACGGAGCTTGTCCTGTTTGTGAAGGCTATGGAAACATCATCGGGATTGATTCCGAATTAGTGGTTCCAAACACTGCCTTATCAGTATACGAAAATGCTATTTTTCCCTGGCGGGGCGAAAGCATGAGCTGGTATAGAGATGAATTGGTCAATAATGCTTATAAATTCGACTTCCCGATTCACAAGCCATTTTATCAACTCTCTGACAAGCAAAAAGAACTGGTTTGGATAGGAAATGAATATTTTCAAGGTCTAAACGATTTTTTTAAAGAGCTCGAGGAAAAGAACTACAAGATTCAAAATAGAGTCATGTTATCTCGCTATCGAGGCAAAACAAAATGCCATTCCTGCAAAGGAAAACGGCTTCGCATTGAAGCTTCATACGTTAAAATTGAAGGCGAAACAATTTCCGATTTGGTTGATTTACCAATTCGGAATTTAGTCACTTTCTTTAAAGAAGTAAAGCTTAGTGAATTTGATCAAAAAGTAGCAAAACGACTATTAATTGAAATCAACAATCGACTCAATTTTTTAGTGGATGTTGGATTAGAGTACTTAACACTAAACCGGAATTCTGCAACACTTTCTGGCGGTGAATCGCAACGTATTAATCTCGCGACTTCATTAGGTAGTAGTTTAGTTGGTTCGATGTATATTTTAGATGAGCCAAGCATCGGATTACATCCAAAAGACACGGAAAGATTAATAAATGTTTTGCTTTCTTTACGTGATTTAGGAAATACAGTCATCGTAGTCGAACATGATGAAGATATCATGAAAGCTGCCGACATGATCATCGATATTGGTCCAGAGGCCGGGACTTACGGTGGAGAACTAGTCGCGCAAGGTACATTTCAGGAATTATTAAAAGCCGATTCACTAACCGCAAATTATTTGAGTGGAGCATTAGAAATTACTGTGACTAAGACAAGACGAAAATGGGCGAATTATATTGAAATATTGGGTGCTCGTGAGAACAATTTACAGAATATCGATATTAAATTTCCTCTCGAAGTACTAACCGTCATCACAGGCGTATCTGGAAGCGGCAAAAGCACCTTGGTGAAGAAAATTCTGTATCCTGCCATGCAGAAGAAATTGGATGGAGTTGGAGAAAAAGCCGGTCAGTTTAGCGATATGCAAGGCTACTATCATAAAATTCGTCATATAGAATATATCGATCAAAATCCAATTGGAAGAAGTTCTCGTTCTAATCCTGTAACGTATATTAAAGCATACGACGATATAAGGGACTTGTTTTCGAAAGAAAAATTATCAAAAATACGGGGTTATTTGCCCAAACACTTCTCTTTTAATGTAGATGGTGGACGTTGCGAAACTTGTAGCGGCGAAGGGTCGATTAATGTCGAAATGGTGTTTATGGCGGATGTGCATTTACCTTGCGAAACTTGTGCCGGCAAGCGTTTCAAAAAAGAAATTCTCGAAGTGCATTTCGAAGGAAAAAACATTGATAATATCCTTACGATGACCATCGACGACGCGATAGCTTTCTTTAAAGAGACAAAACAAACAAAAATTGTACAAAAGCTACAACCGTTGCAAGATGTTGGATTAGGATACGTTCAATTGGGACAATCTTCGTCAACACTCTCTGGTGGTGAAGCACAGCGAATCAAACTGGCAACATTTCTTGTAAAAGGAAGTACAAAAGAAAAAGCACTTTTTATATTTGATGAACCTACGACAGGCTTGCATTTTCACGACATCAAAAAATTGTTGGCTTCTTTCGATGCTTTACTTGAAAACGGTCATTCCATTATCGTAATAGAGCATAATCTTGACCTCATCAAATGCGCAGACTACATTATAGATTTAGGTCCTGAAGGCGGGGAAAATGGTGGGCAATTACTGGGTGTTGGAACTCCCGAAGAACTGGCAAAAAACAAATTGTCTATTACGGGAAAGTACCTGAAATTAAAATTATAAAGACTAGTCTGGAACGTCAATTTGGTCTCCTTCAAAGAATAAGTTGAAAACAAAAATTTTCACATAACGTGTTTCATTACTCTCAAATGAATAGGTTATTTTTTTCTTTTTATGATCTAACGACAGTTTTCCACGTGCACTCTTAGATCTTAAAATCCATGTAGATATGCCTTCCTCATCGACAGAATAATTCACAATGGATCCATGGTACAATCTTGTTTTTCCATCATCAGTTAATGCAATTGCAATATAGCCATTGCTCTTGGTATTGATTTCACGAATGTCAATAACAGAAGTTTCATATTCTGTATCTTTCAAATCGTAGGCGTCTCTTTCTTGATTCCATAAATAAAACAACCTGCTGTCGGAAAAGAATCTCCTTTGATCGTTTAGTTTAGTCGGAATCGTTTGTGACATCGCAAAAACAGACATTGAAAGTAAAAAACTAGTAATGAGTTTCTTCATCGTTTTCTAAAATTTTCCCAAAAATACAAAAATGCTTCTAATGAACACAGGTTTAGGAAATTTACTAATCGGCACATCATAGATTTTACCAAAAATTACAAATACCTGATATACAGTTATTTAATTATCAGATACGTCGTTTTGATTTGAATTATCTCAACCGTAACGAGTTTGCCGTAAGTCAAATTAGAGGCATAAAGTCAATACATGATTAGCACTGTAAATCACTAAATAGCATTGGTTTCGCTCCTGTATTTTTTTGGCGCGGTTATTGTTAGGTTCGCGGAGATTTTCAATAGAAGGTAATCATTCTTTTGACCATCAAAAATTGGGTTTATAATAAAATTATGTTTGTTTTGGTTGAATCCCGCAAGTATTAATTGTACTTGCGGGATTTTTTTATAAACGCTTTCTTAAAACAGCTCCTAGCTTCTCTAGAAAAGAATGAATCACACCATTAATTTCAGGCGAAATCTTCCACGTATAGTTGAGATAAATATATACAACTGTGATCAGTGTCGACTTCAAAATAATATTGACAATCGCATGAAAGGGAAAATCCCAAAAATAGAATAAGACAAATACGACGGTAATGATCACAAAAGAATGAATGGTTTTCTTGGTAAATGGAAACAAATTCATCTTCTTCACCACAAACAAGAGCTTTATCGAATTATAGATAATCACCGAAATGAGTGTCGCCAAGGCAGCGCCGTCAATTCCGTAAATCGGAATAAAAATCATGTTCAAAACTACCATCAGAAATACCAATATCAAACCGAAGAAAAGCACCCATTTATAATACTTTGTATTTAAAATGATGGCATTATTATTACCTAAAATGACATCATAAAACTTAGATAAACCAATAAGAAAAACCACCAAAATCCCACCGCAATACTCTGGCGGAATCAATTGATAAATTTCTTTAATATTTAAGAAAACACCCAACATCACAAAACCGCCAAAAACTTGCAAGTTAATAGCGCTTTTCTGATACAAATCTTGCAATTCTTCTTGCTTGTTTTCTGAAATCAACTTGGCCGTAATCGGATAGATGATTTGCAACATCGCCCTACTCGGAACAGCAATCACAGTCGCGATAAAAATAGCGACAGAATACAAGGCGTTGCTCCCGATGTTCTCGTAGGCAGGAATCATCACTTTATCAAAATCCAATAAGAGCACAGCCACGCTTCCTGAAAGTATGATGAAAAAGGAATATCCGAAAATCTCTTTAAAATTATGTGGAATTGAAAAAGAAAAAACTGGTATTTTTACGTAGAACGCATAAGTTTTCATCGCCATAAACTGCAGAAAATAGGCGAATACCAATCCGTAGATAAATTGATCTTTAGTCAGCCAATTCCAATGCACTGCAAATAGCATCAATAACACTACAATTCGCACTAAAACCTCACTAATAAAGTTGCCAAAAACCGACTGCATATGCACTTTTACCCAAGCATAATATACCTCAAAATAACCCATGCAAATTCCGATAATGGGAACGAGCCATAGAAAAGGTTTTACGGTAGGATTTTTTTGTAAAATAAAAAAAGCAATCTGGTCGTAAAAAAAATAAGTAATTGAAGTAATAGGAACTATCAACAATAATGGCATCCACAACATAAAACTCAAGAACTTATCACGCTCCTCTTCCGTGGTGCATTTTGAATAGTATCTAATTAATGTATTGTGAACCCCGAACGCCATCAATGGCATCATAATATTGGCAGCTGAAAGTAAAAACGCGACCATTCCGTAATGCATTTTTCCTAAGAAGTTGGTGTATAAAAACAACGCGTTGATCGCACCAATTCCAAAACCCAAATAGGTAATGACCGTGTTTTTTATTGATTGATGCATTACAATTCCCATAAATCTAATTCTTTGGATTATGATCGTTAGCATTGTAAATTACCTCCGATAATTTTTCGGTCAATTTTCGTCGAGAATAAGCTTCTAAACCAACGGCATTTACACCTAATTTACCGTCCAAAAAGGACTGATAGAAACTGAGGATTGCAGTTTTTAGGGCATCTTTCTGGGAATAATCAAAAAATACACCTGTATTCGTTTCGGTAATAATCTCTGAAAAATCAGAACCTAATGGACCAATCGCAAGAATTGGTCTACCTGACGCCATGTACTCAAACAATTTTCCAGGTATAATACTAATCGTGTTTTTTGAATTAATCTCAATCAACAATAATAGCTGTGATTTCCGTTGCTGAATTAATGCCTCCTGATGAGAAACATAACCCATCAGATTCAGAAAATTATCGAGATCGTAACTCTTAATGGCTTCAATGACGTCAGCACTAATTGTTCCGATTAATTTTAGTTCTAAATGCTGGGCAAAACTGGGATTTTCCCTTACCAATTCCGCTAAACATTGCCACAAAATGATCGGATTTCTCTCGGATAGTAAAGATCCTATATGCGCTAGACTAAACTTCTCATCAAGAATTTGTTTCGGTACTTGTTCAACATCATAGCCATTGGTAATTACGGAAATAGGCTTCGTTGTTTTTCCAATAAACTCCAACCTTGTGCTCTTGCTAGTAACCAATAGCGCATCGGCGGTGTTTAGAACTTTCAACTCAAGCGCTTCATGTTTTCTGGTCGAAGATGCTGTCAGTCTTAACTGATGATGATATCCAATGGTAATCCATGGGTCACGAAAATCAGCAATCCAGCGAATTGGTAATTGTTGTCTCAACTTTAGTCCGATTAAATGCAAACTATGTGGCGGACCAGTAGTGATAATGGTGTCAATTTCGTTATCGGCGATATACTTCTTTAGATAGCTTACCGACGGTTTGACCCAAAAAACCCGAGCATCGGGAATAAACAAATTACCACGGATCCATAGTAATAATTTTTCTAGCTTAGACTGCCTGTCTTTACTCGGAATAATGCCAGAACTTATCTTTTTTGTTTTGTTTTTCGAAAAAAAAGAGGCTAAACCGTAGGGTTCAATGATTGGCTTCTTAAGTACAATCACTTTGTCAGAAATCTCTCGAACCAAATCCTGATCAATAATTGGATACGAAGGATTCGACGGAACATAAACGATTGGCTGAATACCAAAATCTGGCAAATACTTCACAAATTTTAACCATCGTTGTACTCCTGGCCCTCCAGCCGGTGGAAAATAATACGCAATGATTAAGACCTTCTTCATAGGATTTAATTCGTAAATAATTGAACTATTACGATAATTTACTCCTTCTTATTAAACCATAATTTCCTTCTCTCATAATACAAGCCGCCCACAATCATAAGTACAATTCCTATAGAACTCGCCAAAGCGATGGTGCTTCCTGTTTTTACTATTTCTGGTTCAAATTTAAATTCAATTGTGTGCTTTCCTGGTGGAATTTGTATGGCTCTTAAAACATAGTCAGCTCTAAAATGTGGTTCTTTAACACCATCCAAATAAGCATTCCATCCATCTGCATAATACATCTCAGAAAAAACCGCTAAGCCGTCATTTGCATTATTTGAAATGTACTTCAGTGCATTGGGTTGGTATTTCTGAAGAACAATACTTGCCAAAGTGTCTTTGACAAAATTAGTTTTCACTTGCAAAGCGCCTAGTTCTTTTTGGTTGATTACTGCCACTTCTTTGCTTGGAATTTCGTTTAAGGCTTTCATTTCTCCATCGGCACTCTGCACAAATTTTACTTTTTGAACAAACCACGCATTGCCATTATGTTCTGGGTTTAAAGTAGGAATTTGCTTGTCTTCTTTATCCGTTTGTATCACATATTTTACGTTGAGCATGTTCAAAACTTCCATATTGTTTTTGGCAATTTGATAGTCAAATAACTGTTGCATACGTCTTGGCTTCGCGGCATGATAACCTCCAATCGATTTGTGAAAATAGGAAGCTCTTGCACTCGACATATTTCCATCTACTTCAAAAACCCTATAATGGGTGGTGTCTTGCAGAATCATGTCGTCTGCTTCGCTTGATTGAAAAGGAACATCCATTTCTCGTGCACTTACAAAATCACTGCTGCTGACATAATTCTTATCGATAAAGAAAAGATCGAATACCATTAAAGTTCCCACCAATATAATGGTAGTGTTTTTTGCCAAACGATCTTTGGAATGCATCCAAAACAAACCTGAAACAACTAAAATAAAAAATCCAGATCGCAATAAATCTGCTAAAAACATGGATTTCCGGTCCGACTTCAAAGCATCTACGAATTGAGGTCCGTAGCTTTCTCTAAAATACGAATCTGAGCCCCCTGAGAAGTCAAATGAACCTTTAAATATAAACAATAAAGTCAAAATTCCTAACCCAATGACACTTGATTGCCAAAGTACTTTCCACTGACGATCTTTTTCTGCTTTGAAAAAATAGTGCAATCCCAAAATTGCTAAAACAGGAGCACACAACTCTAAAATTACTTGAATGGAAGAAACTGCTCTAAACTTATTATACATCGGAACATAATCGATGCAAAAATCCGTCAAAGCCGGGAAATTTTTTCCCCATGATAACAACAACGAAAGTATTGCTGCAATCAAGAAGGCATATTTAATTCGTCTTTTTACCACAAAAAGCGCTATGATGCACAGAAAGAAAACCACTGATCCAATATAGGCCGGTGCAGCAACAATAGGTTGATCTCCCCAATACGTTGGCATGGCGGAAACAAAATCTTTGGCTTGCGCTTCTGGAACATTTTGACTTAAGATAAACTCATACATCGCCCCATCCGTTCCGACATTCTCACTATTGGAACCTCCAAAAATTCGCGGCGCAAATAGATTTAAACTTTCCAGAATTCCGTAACTGTATTCAGTTATATAGTCGTTTGACATGGCGTTCTTGGTCACATTTTTTGATCCATCGGCATTAAAAGTCAATTCACTTTTATCACGAGTGCTATATTTAGCATACTCCGAAGTGGCTAACAAATTAGTCGCATTGGAACCAATCGCCAGTAATCCAGCAATCGCAAAAACTCCAAGTACTTTAGCCATGGTCAGATAGGCTTTTTCCTTCATAAATTGAAAGAAATAAAAACACGAAACCACGAGAAGTAACAACAACAAATAATACGTCATCTGAAAGTGATTCGCATTGATCTCTAGTGCTGCTGCCAACATGGTAACAATACCACCGAGGACGAAACGCTTCCTATACACGAGCAATACACCAGCTACAACCATGGGCATGTAAGCAATTGCGTGGGCTTTTGCATTATGTCCAACACCGAGAATGATAATCAAATAAGTAGAAAATCCGAATGCTAATGCACCAAAAAATGCTTGCAACGGATCGATCTTCAGCACAAGAAGCAAGACATAGAATCCGAAGAAATAGAGAAATAAATAATCTGCCGGACGCGGTAAAAATCGCAAAACATGATCTAATTTACTGATATATTCGTGCGGATAATTAGCGCCAAGTTGGTATGTTGGCATGCCACCAAACGCAGAATTAGTCCAATAAGGCTCTGCATTGTTCGAAGCTCGAAAATCATTTTGCTCTTTGGCCATACCAGTATACTGAACAATATCGGATTGAAAAATCTTTTTCCCTTGAAGAACTGGGTAAAAATAAATACAAGAAACTAGCACGAATCCAACGACTATTGCAGCGTGGATATAAACTTTATTGAGTAAATTCATAATAAGAAGTGCGCCATTGCGCTAATTCGTTTACATTATATCAGCCAAAAATAGTTAAAAACTGTAAACGAAAGGCTGAAAAGGAAATTCAATTTAATCTAATTCCTCATAATCGATATACTCGCCGACTTTCTTTGTTTCGCGGGGCTTGTTTGATTTTGAGGTAGAAGTAACAAACTCGTCTTGCTGCTGATTTGTATTGGAATTGTAATTGGATTGATACTGGCGTTGAAAATTTTCACCTGCTTTCTCCACCACTTTTTTCACCATGATAGGTAAAAGTAATCGCGCAAGAAATTTGAAAATATAATAGAATGCCAAGATGTAGAATATTGTTTTTAGAATTCCACTAAAAGAAGCCATTTCCATAGTCAAATAAATTTGGACAAAGCTAATAAATCATACTTTCAAAAATATAATTGTATTCTTAAATAAATAATAAATTATAGTACATTTGAAAAATAGGATTTTAGACCCAAAATACCATTCTTATGTTCAACAAAAAGCTCTTAACTTTTTTACTGTTTGTCTTTTCTATCTCTTCCAATTTTGCTCAGTTTACCGATGTCATCAACTCGAACCGCCCTGGAAAATCGATGTCCGCATTTTCTGTCGGAAAAACAATTATTCAAGCTGAAATGGGCGTTAACTATAACAAGGAAACAGATGAAAATGCCGATTATGATGGGAAAATTTGGAGCAGTGATCTTACTTTGCGATATGGCGTCCTATATGAGCAATTGGAGGTTTTAGCAAATCTCGACTATCTTAACGAAACAAGATCTACTTCTTTTTCCGATATTAAAGAAAGTGGCTTGAAAAAAGTCACCCTCGGGGCAAAATATCTTGTATATGATCCGGATAGAGATTATGAAAAAAAACCAAATCTCTATAGTTGGAAAGCAAATCATCAGTTTAACTGGAGACAATTTATTCCTGCCGTGGCACTCTATGGAGGTATTAATTTCAATTTGGCACGAGATAAATTTCAACGTTTGGACATCCCGAAAGATAATGGTTTTAGTTTAAAAGGGATGATTCTAACCCAAAACCAATTTGGGCGATATACTTTTCTTACGAATATTATTGTCGACAAGTTCCCGTCACAAACCATGTCTTTTGATTACGTCTTGACGATGACACGTGGATTCAATTCAAGGGTTTCAGGATTTTTCGAAATACAAGGATTAAATGATAATTACTACCGAGACAATTTTCTTCGAGTTGGAGCGGCGTATCTATTAAAACAAAACCTACAAATCGATGCTTCTGTTGGCCGTAACTTTAAAGGTGATCCGAGTATAATTTTCGGCGGCATTGGTGCTTCATGGCGTTTTGATGCCAATTATGAAGATATCTTCCTACGAATTCCAAAAGAAGACAAGCGCAGTAAATTGGATAAGAAAAGTGATAAGTTGAAGGACAAGAAAAAAGAAAAATCAAAAAAACGCCTGGACGCTATTGAAGACGAAAAACCCAAATAAGATGATTATTGTTCAAGAGGTAACAACACCTGCGCAGCTTAAGACCTATGTAACTTTTCCTTTCTCGATTTATAAAGACCATCCGTATTGGGTGCCTCCATTGATCAAAGAAGAAATGGACAGCTTCGACGCGACGAAGAATCCTGCCTTTGAATCGGCGGAAGCACATTTATTTTTGGCGTACAAAGATGAAAAAATTGCTGGGCGCATTGCCGTGATTATC
>CALPOS020000018.1 GCA_943325255.2 Sphingobacterium thalpophilum | reverse complement strand
ATCCCTAAAGAGCGTATATACTTTTTCAAATCTTTTAATAATATCTGTTTCACCAAGAGAATTTAACGAACGTGAAAATTGTTCGTTCTTTAATTTATTTGAAAACGGTTTTGCTAAATCAAAAAGGAAGTTTGGAACATAATTCCTATAAATCTCACCTTTATATCGGTCATAACCTCCTAAAGGTTCATCTGCACCTTGACCTGTAAGTACCACTTTTAGTTTCTTTGCGACTTCCTGATTCAAATAATACATGGGTATTATAGAAGTAGTACCGAGTGGTTCTTCAACTATTTGACTTATTTTTTCCAGACCATTCCTAAAATCTTCCTCCGTAATGGTAATTTGGTGATGGTCTGTTCCTAATATGGATGCCGTTTCCTTTGCATACTCGAGCTCATTGACTGTACTGTCTCCTTCAAATCCAACAGTATACGTTTTTACAACATAATTAGAATTCTTTTGAGCAAAATAAGTGACTAAGGCTGAATCTACGCCGCCACTTAATAACGTTCCGATTTCAACATCTGCCATCAATTGCCGTTGAATGGCCTTTTCAAACAACGCACCATATTGATCTAACGCCTTATTAAAATTCGTATTCGTGTTAATCGATACTGTCTTTATGTATGAAGATATTGAAACTGTATAATTATTAAGATCAAATTCTAAAATATGACCCGGTTTTAATTTAAAGATGTTCGAATAAAGAGTGTCTGGAGCTGGATTGTATCTTAATTTTAGTAATTCCGCCAGATTGGCTGCCTCCAAATTGGTCGCAATCATCTTCTTGATAGGGCGTATCTCAGAAGAAAAGATAAGTTGTTTACCAGATAAATAATAATACAATGGTTTCACCCCAAATGGATCTCTTACCAAATAAATTTTCCCCTTACTTCGATCCAAGAGACCCAAAGCAAAAATTCCATTGAAATCGGAAACAGAATCAATTCCGTTTTGTGCAATATAATTAATGATGGTTTCTGTGTCGGAATGGCCAATAAAATCTAAGTTCTTTACTCGCTTTTTTAAATCTAAATGATTATAAATTTCTCCATTAAAAATAATGCTTAACTGATTGTCTGGAGTAGTCATGGGCTGATTTCCAGATGGAGATAAGTCTAGAATGGAGAGTCTCCTATGGCCAAAACAAACCGTATTGCTATTGTATTCATAATGTTGAATTTCGCCATAATCCGGTCCTCTGTGCTTAATAGTGTCGAGGACGCTGTTGTCAAAATTAAAATTTATTCCTCCTAAGATTCCGCACATGTTATACTTCGATTAATTTCTTAAAAACGTCCAGTTCTTGCTTCCCTACTTTTTCTAAATCAATTTTTTCCATCGATTTTCTACCTTCTACAGTAATTTTCTCGAATGCCTCTTTACTTGCGGTAGCGGACAATATTTTAGTTGCTATTTCTTGTGGTGACGATCCTAAAATTCCGTTAATATTATCGGTTATAAATTCAGGAATAGCGGTTACTGGATTACTGCAAACTAAGAGCCCTGAGGACAATGCTTCGCACATCGTAACACCTTGCGCATCACATCGGGTCGTGGCTACAAAAGTTCCGTAATTAGAAAAAAAGGACGGCAATTTTTCTCTTGGAATATAACTGTTATTGATAACAACTCGTTCCGATAAATTTTCGTCAACAATAATCTTTTCGAGTTTGCTTTGTAATCTTCCTTTGCCGTAAATGTCCATTGTAAAATGATCTGGAAGGTATTTCATGATTCGAATAGCGGTATCTACGTTATATTTGTTATCCTCAAATGGTCTGAGCACCAAAATAGTATTCCGTTTTGAAAAATTACTGTTGTATTTAAACATATTAGTTTCAATCCCATTGGGAATGATAAACGTCGTTTTGAATTTAATGTTAAAGTTCTGTTCAGAAACCTCCTTCATCCATTGAGAGGGAAACATAAAATAGATCTTTTTTTTCTGATTGAATTTATGGACCAATTTTCTCATCACATTAAAATGCCAAAAATTTCTATAAAAAACTTTGGAAATGCCGCTAGGTGTCCACGCAAAATCATGCATATATTTCGGGTACCTGAAAACCTCTGTACCATGAATATACATAACAATCGGCTTGTCCATTTGTAATAATTTTTTATAAATTGAATATCCTCCATCTGCTCTCATGGGATAAATATTCAATAAATGAAGATATGAAATATCATATTGATCCAGTTGATTCGCTATGTTTTTTCCAGAATCACACACAACCTGAACGCCATCAATTGTATATGCCGATTTTTCCTTTGAAGGAACGAAGACTGTTACCTCTTCGTTTTTACTCTTAAAATAAAGGGAACGTACATGTACAAACATATGATTGTATGGCTGATCAGCCTTGGGATATCTGGAAGTCAGTATTGCTATTTTCATTTTAGTTTATGTAAAAATCTTTCAGACAAAAAAACGATGCCGAAAAAAACGGCTACATTAGACAATAAATTTGTAGAAATGGCACCAAAAGTACCGTATTTTGGCAATAATAAAAAGATGGAAACAATGTTGGTAATAGCACCAATCAACATGATTAAAAATCGGTGCTTTTGTTTATCGATGACTACTAGTAACATTTCATAGCCGGAATAAACAAAACTGATGAATATGATAACCAATACACAAATATAGGATTTCTGAATAGAATCCGTAAACTCTAAACCGGTTATTATTTTTACAATTGGTTTTCCAAAGTAATAAATAACAAACAAGAAACCTGCTAATAATGCAGAAAAAGGCCAATGTAATTTTTTAAATGTTGCCCCAACCTTATTGATCGGTACAGATTTTAATTGAGATAGTAATACTTGGGATACTGCAACATTAACTAGGGCAAAAGGGGCCGCCAAAATAAGTAATGCCCGATACTCTCCATAGATTGTTTTGCTAATTACATAAAACAAAATTAGCATTCCTCCTTGCGAATAAGTTGCTGTAACGATTTCCTGCAATCCGAAAAAAAATCTATGATTACAGCCTTTTTTAAACGAGGTAAAAGTGTAATTCCTAAACTGGAAAATTTCATTATTTTTCAATATAGCGGAATAGCGGAACGCAAATAAAAGCATCAATCCATTGATGGTAATCAACAACATGAACAAGCAATAAACAGCTATTGCATCAACAAAATAAAGATAACCTGTTACAAGGAACAGTAAAATCGAAAAAATACTGTATATCTTCAATTCAAACGTAAAGTTGCCCACGCCTTTTAGAAATGAAAAAATCATGTTGTTTAAGCTCAGGATAAGACTCAATAGAATCCCAAGCGGAATTAATGCTGCGTTTTCTATCTCTGGGTTAAATGAGAAATACAATGCAAAAGACAACATGATTCCTATAAACATAAAAAAAATAATCTCGATAGAAACTGCCAATTCTTTGATACCATGTTCAGAATCTTCTGCCTTATTAATCAAATACACTGCGCTTCCGAATGGAAGTACCGCAACTAAAAAATTGGAGATCGAAAAAACGAAACTAAATACTGCAAACATCTCAATACTTAAGACCTTTAAAAGGACTATGGTCAATATCCATCGGGAACCAAATTGAAGTCCTTGCGATAAGTTGTTGAGCAGAATGTTTTTTAAGTAATATTTTGTCATTTAAACGGATTACTGTTTCTGGCAATATTCTCTATGAATTCTAACTCCTGAAAACGGTCATATTGAATATTTATTTCCCGCAGTGCAATAATTCCTCCCTCTCGGGAATCTAAAAATTTTATTCTTAAAGCACTTCCTGATACTGGCTCTGAAAAATAAAAGGTTTCGATAAAGGTTTCGAAATTATCAGTCTTATAATAATTCCTGTTTCTGACGCGCATTTGAAAGGCTTCACAGACTTTATTCCAATTATTGCTTTCGTCTAAATCATATACTTCAAAATTTTTAGGTAAGGCATTTTCAGAAATTGCATAAAAAGTGATAGCACTAATATTACTTTTAACCTTTTCCGTGCCTAACAATGAAAATTTGATGTCTAAATTGGTCGGGGTTTGATTCGTACTCCAATAATTTCCCCAACTCCATAACTCATCGTCTAATTTATCTACTCCATAATTTATTGGCTCGATAGTATTAGATGCTTCAATTTTTGAAAATTTGCTCTTTTTATTGGGATCACTATAGTTTCCGTTGTCATACTTTAAAAACTTATGTGCATATTCCCTAAAAATCGATTCGTCGGTCCAGATATAAAGCGTAATTAATTGAACAATTTCAAGTTCGTGATAATGGTCAGGATCATCATTTATTGCGGAAGCAAAAGCAGGTTGCTCGCCCGCTAACTTACTATAATAAGAAGTGAATGCTGCGTCATATTGGTTTATTTTTACTTTTAAGCTATTAATCCCAATATCAAAATACTTCTTAGCTTCTTTATTTCCGGTTGTTTTATATGAATAAAATAAACCTGAAAGTGAAAACATATACCCATTTAGAACATGAGAATTGATATCGGCATATTCTTCATAAAAAACGGTGTCACCCCAAATAGCTTGTACGCCTCCTTTTTCGATTGGAACTCCGAACGATTTTACCATTTTTTTTGCAATGTCCAAGTATGTTCTATCTTTTGTTAATGAATAGGCTTCAATCATTACGCCCAGCCCAAATGCTTGCGACATAGATGATGCACAAGGGGGTTTTAATTTATAGGGTTTAACTATAAAATTATATTGCAATACTGCAAAATCGTCAATTATGACAATTTTTTCTTTGGTGAATTTTGCAATTTTTAAAAACGATTCCTTACTACTTTTATTCTTGGTTTTAATATAGTTTGCATAATAATGCAATGCGATTTGCGTATACTGAATTGGGTAATAGTGGTGTTGATTTTCGTACAACAACATGGGAATGCCATTTGAATCTCGAAAAACACTATTATACTTCTCAATATTTGCATTAACAAAAGGAAAGATTGGTGCCTCAGCAAACTTTTCATCTTTGTTTTTCTGAGGAAAGCAATTAATACATATAAAAAATATACATAAGAACTGTAACAGCTTCATAACAACTACTTCATTAAGTTTACAAAATCTAATACTATTTTCCCTTGATTATTATTGTCTTCAAATTGATAGTGCCCAACAAGATAAACAATAATATCAGCTTGGGAAATAGCGTCGTTCATACTGTAAATTCTTAGCGCTTTGTGTTCTTCAATATTGGGCTCAACGCAGAGTATTTCTACATCTAAATTAATTAGTTCTTGGGCAACCTGAAGCGCAGGGCTTTCTCTCAAGTCATCAATATTTGGCTTGAAAGCGAGTCCCATGCAAGCAATTGTTGGTTTTTTTGAAAATTTTAACTCATAAGCAAGTACTGATTTTCTTATTTTTTCTACGACCCAAACCGTCTTATAATTATTAATCTCCCTAGCGCTTCTGATTAGTTTTGATTGTTCAGGAAATTCAGATACGATAAACCATGGATCAACGGCAATGCAATGACCACCAACGCCTGTTCCTGGTTGTAAAATATTTACTCTTGGGTGTTTGTTGGCAAGTTTTATCAATTCCCAAACATTAATCTTGGCTTCATCACATATCATTGATAATTCATTAGCAAAAGCAATTTGTACGTCTCTGGATGAATTTTCCACTAGTTTACACATTTCAGCCGTTTTAGCATCGGTCTTGTGCAATGCTCCTTTTACAAAAAGCTTATAAAAGTCAATAGCTGCCTCTGTGGAACTTTCATTTATCCCGCCAATTACGCGATCGTTGTGTTCCAATTCATAAATCACATTCCCTGGCAAGACTCTTTCTGGGCAATACGCCATAAAAAACTTATCTTCCAATTCTGGTCTTTCAGAAATTATAATTTCCATCATTTTATGGGTAGTTCCAACGGGGCTTGTTGACTCAATGATCACCAAATTGTCTTGGCTTAAAACGGGAATTATATTCCTAATGGCAGACTCGACATATGACAAATCTGGTTGATTATTTTCTTTGAATGGCGTTGGTACTGCTACTAAAAAAACATTTGATGCGAATACTTCATTTTCTGCAATCAAGAATCCTTCTTTTACAGCCTTACTAACCAATGTATCTAACTCGGGTTCTACAATATGAATATTCCCTTTATTTATTGTGTTAATGACAGTATTATTGACATCAAATCCTTTTACATTTATTCCTTTACTGGCGATTAATGCTGCTGTTGGCAAACCTATATAACCAAGGCCAATCATCGTAACTTTAGGCATGTGCTTATTTTCGTTTTAATTTAATTTTTTCATGAAATCTATTATTCTCTTTGTGGCATTCCCATCGCCATACGGATTATGCAATTGACTCATCATTAGATACCTATCATGGTTATCCAATAGTATTTGTGTTTCACTTACTATTCGTTCTACGTCAGTTCCAACTAAAATGACTGTTCCTACCTCTACAGCCTCTGGCCGTTCCGTCGTTTCTCTCAATACTAATACTGGTTTGCCTAAACTAGGTGCTTCTTCTTGAACACCTCCACTGTCGGTTAGAATCAATTTGCTTTTGTTCATTAGCCAAACAAATGCAGGGTACGATAATGGTTCTATCAATATAATATTTTCAACATCAGAAAGTATTTCATAAACAGGTCTTAGTACATTTGGATTTAAATGAACGGGGTAAATAATAGTAGTATTGGGATTGTTGATGGCAATTTGTTTCAATGCTTCACAAATGTCTAAAAAGCCTGACCCGTGATTCTCTCTTCTGTGTCCAGTAACTAAAATTATCGACTCAAAATGATCATATTTGTTTTTGAAATTTTCAACTTCTGGTATCTTATTTTCTGCTACAATTGTTATACTCCTATTTAATGCATCGATAACCGTATTTCCAGTAACTAGAATAGAATTTTCTTTTATGTTTTCTAGCAATAAATTTTGCTTTGATGTTTCTGTCGGAGCAAAATGATAATCCGCAAGAACTCCTGTAATTTGTCTGTTTATTTCTTCAGGAAAAGGAGAATACTTATTGTTAGTTCTTAATCCTGCTTCAACGTGACAAACTTTAGCTCCATTATAAAATGAGGCCAGTGACGCAGCCATCGATGTTGTTGTATCTCCATGCACAAAGACGTAGTCTGGTTTAAAATCTTCAAGCACCTCCTTCAATCTAATTATTATCTGACTTGTAATACTGTAAAGTGTTTGGTCTTTTGCCATTAAATTTAGATCATAATCTGGTTTTATGGAAAAGAAATCTAAAACCTGATCTAACATTTCTCTATGTTGAGCAGTTACGCAAACTTTTGTCTCAAAATCAACCTCGTTTAGAAAACCCTCTACTAGAGGGGCCATCTTTATTGCCTCTGGTCTGGTTCCAAAAATGAATAATATCTTTTTCTTCATCTGCTGTTTTTCATTATTTGTGCTTTTCATTAATTCTTATGATAGATGGCGATTATTTATCTTTTAATTCATTTGCTTAATCAGACCAACCCTGGTTTTTCTTGTGATCAAAAAATTAGGTGTTGTCTTAGTAGATTGAAGACCTTAAAAACTCAATCTTAGAATTTACAAAAATCAATCCTTTATTCATGATGTTCTTCTAATTACAAGTTTTGATTGAAAGAACATTTCTTTAGTTTTCTTATTTTTGTCTATCTTATTTCTCACCTTAGACGCTATGAAAGCTTTTGAAATCCGCAAAAAAATGACTGTGGATTTTTTGTTCTAGCCCGCAAATGTATGTTTTTTATATCTCAATTCATAAGAATTAATCAATTACACGTTTGTAAATCATCTATTTTAGACGCATGCATATTCCATTAACTTCACAAAATAATTAATTAAACGCTCTAACTTTAAAAAAAGGAAAAGACATGAGGTGTGCGGGTGTTCTTCCTTCTTTTGATGCAATTTACATAGAATTGTTTGCAGTAGTTTTGATTAAAACTAACCTATTACTTTGATACTTTCAGTATTCTTGTAAGTCCTCAAAAACTTTATAAATTCAATTAAATTCTCCCTTTTTTTATAAATACTGCACTTCAAAGAGAATTTCCGCTTTGTATCGATAAAATATAACTATTCATTAACAATTACATAATTTTACGGCCTTATTAATCAATACTTTAAAAAAGTCATGAAAAAAACTACCCCATTTTTTATCACTTTGCTTTCACTTATTACTACACTTACCGCTTCAAGTCAAATCATTACGATCAATGAAATTATAGGATCTAACTCCATTATCAACCAAGACGAAGACGGTTCCTACCAAGATTGGGTGGAAATTCGTAACAACGGTGGATCATCAGTAAATCTTGATGGATTTGGTTTAAGTGACGATCCGACGCTTCCTTTTAAATGGACATTCCCTGCTGTTTCAATTGCTGCGGGTCAGTACTTGCTCATTTGGTGTTCAGATAAAGATCGCGCTGTAGTTGGAAACCCGCTACACACCAATTTTAAGCTTAGTTCTAGTGGTGAAACGATTTTATTAACCAACAATGGCGGACTAACCTTAGATTCTGTAACAACACCGCCTTTACTACAAAATATCTCTTACGGACGAACTCCTAACGGAACTGGTTCGTTTATGTTCTTCAATATCGTAACACCTGCAGCAGCCAACGGAACTTTAGCTTATACTGAAGCACTGTCTCCACCTACTTTCTCGCAGGATTCTGCTGTACTGACAACAGCGTTTAACCTAACATTATCTACTACTGTTCCAGGCGCAACTATTTTGTATACTTTAGATGGCTCTGAGCCTCAGTTGTCCAATTTAGGAGGAACAACATACAGCTATAAGAATCAATACCAAGAAGTGAGCACTACGCAGCCTCTCGGTGCATTTTTGACAAATAACTTTAGAACTTTTCAGTACAGCGTGCCTTTGCCAATTGCAGATCGATCGGCACTTCCTAATAAGATTGCTTCTATGTCAACGACTTATTCGTTTGACCCGACCTATATTCCTGCAACCCCTATTTTTAAAGGAACTATCGTTCGTGCGAAATTAGTCAAAGCTGGTGCTTTGGACAGTAAAACAGAAACAAGAACTTATTATATTTCTCCTCTAGGAACCAATCGCTTTACTTTACCGATCTTGTCACTGAGTATTGACGAAAATAAATTATTTGATTATAATGCTGGAATTAGTGTTGCGGGCGTCGACTTTGATAATTGGCGGGCTGCTAATCCCGATGTAGATCCAACGTACGAAAGCGGAAATGCCAACTACTACCGGCGCGGAAGAGATAACGAAAGAACAGCCAACATGACTTATTTGGTGAATGGAACCGAAGTCTTAAATCAAGATATTGGAATCCGAATTCATGGAGGAATTTCGAGATCTACAAGAAGTAAGTCATACAATCTGTATTCCCGCGCTGAATATGGAAAAGACAATATGAATTATAACTTTTTCTCAAATCTTACAGACAACAACTTTACCAATCTTGTACTGAGAAATTCTGGTGGTGATTTTGTCAACACGATGTTTAGAGATGCATTATGTCATAATTTATTGAAATCTTTGAATTGTATCACCGAATCCTATCAACCTACAGTTACATTCATCAACGGCGAATATAATGGCATATTAAATGTTCGTGAAAAGTATGATGATCATTTTTTCAGTAATCGCTTTAATATTGCAGCAACAGAACTAGATTACTTAGTTGATCAAGGTATTGCAAGCAACGGGCAAGCTGAATATGGAGATGATATTCACTACCAATCAATGCTGTCGTATTTGAACTCAAACAGTATGGCAACGCTCTCTAATTATAATTACATCAAAACGCAAATGGATACAGATAGTTTCAACGACTATCATATTTCTAATATCTATCTTCAAAATGGGGACTGGCCAGGAACCAATATCGAATACTGGAGAAAAAGAACCGCAAACTATGAACCTAATGCTCCATACGGACAAGACGGAAGATGGCGCTGGGCATTTCATGATTTGGATGACACGTTTGGATTTTACTATGACGACGTAGCTCACAATTCGTTGGCGGACGCAACAGAACCTAACGGACCTGATTATCCAAATCCGGCTTGGTCCACTTTTATTTTGCGCAAACTTTTAGCTAGCCCGGTTTATAAAAATGAATTCATCAATCGTTTTGCAGATTTAATGAACACAACTTTCTTACCTTCAAGAGTTGTGGGGATGATTGACAGTATGAAATCTGTCATTGAACCTGAAATGCCTGAACACATTGCTCGTTGGAAAATCCCAACTGCCATGAATGTTTGGGAATATTTTCTTGGTGTAGAACGCGATTTTGCTAATCAAAGAGCGGCTTTTCAAAGAGAACATATTCGTTCCCAATTTGGAATTACATCTAATATTGATGCAACATTAAATGTATCTAATGATGCTCATGGTTATATCAAAATGAATACAATAGAAATTAAACCGGGAACTCCTGGAATTTCAGCAAATCCTTATCCTTGGACCGGCGTTTATTTTTCAAATATTCCTGTTACTTTAACCGCGATTGCAAAACCAGGTTATGTATTTAGCAATTGGACAGGTGCTTCATCTAGTACCGATGCGACAATTACAATAACATCTGCGACAAGTTTTGGCGTTACTGCAGTATTTGTTGCAGAACCGATTCCAACCAGTCAACCTATTTATTATTGGATGATGAATTCGGCAATTGCCAACAATATCCCATTAGAAACATTAGCAACTACCTATGAGCCTGGAGGAATAGAAGGTGTGATACAATATCAATCTTGTTTGGTCGGTTATCCTTTTACGCCTGCGGATCTTGTAAATTGGAGAAAAGCGTCAATGGAACGCAGAAATAGTCCAACAGATATCAACTACATTCCAGTAGCAAACAACGATTTACCTTTTGCTACCAGTGATATGAAAGGATTGCAAATTAAGGAACCATTGCAAAACGGTAGTCTAGGAAATACAATGGTTTTCAATTTTTCAACCTTTGCGAAGAAAGATATTAAATTCTCTTTTGCTGCCATTAATGAATTAACCAATGCGACTGGAATTCTTGTAGATTACTCACTGAATGCTGGAGATCCAACATGGACAACTGATGGTTTGGAGTCTAGTACTTTGCCTTTAACAAACGCATACCAGTTATTTAACGTTGATTTTTCAAATATCACTGCCGCTAACAATAATGCTAATTTTAGAGTTCGTTTAAGATTTACCGGTACGAATATGACGGCAGATACTGGTGCGCGAATATCCTTTAATAATATAGCCGTTAATGGTACACAACTCCCATTAGCTGTTGAAGAAAATAGCAAGGATCTTTTTGCTATCTACCCAAATCCTGTGAGTGAAGTCTTAAATATTGTAGGACTGTATCAATCAGGAACTGTTAACTTCAAGTTGTTTTCAATTGATGGGAAACAAATTAAGTTGGGGACAATTGACAATTCACAACTAAATGTGTCTGACTTGTCTCGTGGATTGTATTTGCTTCAACTAGAATCAGATGGTAAAGTAGTTACTGAAAAGATTATAAAAGAATAAAACAATTCCATCCGAATTGCCTAATTTAAAGGTAATTGTGTTGCTGTAATTAATAGTAATACAATTACCTTTTTTATTTACTATTTGCTGTTTTACATTAAATCCACTTTCGCCGGCTTTTGGTTTCAAGTAGTCTTAGTTATCCGAAGGCGTGCTACTGGGTTCTGTAATCAATGTGAAACGTGTGCCAAGTGGTATCTACTTTCTGAAATTATCAGATAAAGAAAATCGAGAGAGAATATTTAAAGTGATTAAAAGATAACAAAATAAAAGGAGGAACATAAATGTTCCTCCTTTTTCAATTTTATTGCAAGGCTTCTTCCCAGCTTTTTATGGAAATATTGAACTCCTTTTTGATTTTGGATGTGTCTAAAACACTATATTTTGGACGTTTAGCAAGGGTTGGGTATTCTGAAGTTGAAATCCCTTTCAAATCAATAGAGACATGATTGACTTCGAAAATTTTCTTTGCAAAACCATACCAACTTGTATTTCCTTCGTTGCTGAAATGATAAATTCCGTAATTTTCGCTTCTGCTCTTTAGAATTTCTATTAGGACCGCAGCCAAGTCAAGTGCATTTGTTGGTGATCCTATTTGGTCGTTGACAACGATCAAACTCTCTTTTTCTTTAGCCAACCTCAACATTGTTTTTTTGAAATTATGTCCAAAATCTGAATACAACCAAGAGGTTCTAACAATAAAGTATTTTGACATCGAGCGTTCGATTTCAATCTCGCCATTTCTTTTCGACACACCGTATATTCCTGTTGGGTTTGCTGGGTCGGATTCTAGATATGGAACGTTTTTTTCTCCATCAAAAACAAAATCTGTTGAAACATGTAACAAAGTGGTGTCATGCTTTACACAAGCATTAACGATATTTTTTACTGCAATTCGATTAACTAAATCTGCTTTTTCGATTTCGATTTCTGCCTTATCAACTGCTGTATAAGCCGCTGCATTTATGCAAAAATCTGGTTTAAGCGCATCAAAAACAACATTAACTTTTTCGCTATTTGTAATATCCAATTCATGTGAACCAAAGAAATGAAATTGAATAATGGTGTTTGAAGATATAGATTGGATTGCTTGTCCTAATTGTCCAGCAGCACCAAGCACAATAACTATCATGTTTTTTTTGAATTTTCAAGAGAAGGAAGACTTTTGTCCTTTTCAGAAATAATCCAATTCGTTTCTTCTTCTCCCCAATTGATATTTAGTGTTTGATCGTTATAAATAATGCCTCCTTCTGACTCCTTGTTATAAAAGTTATCGCATTTATAATAAAGGGTCGCAGAGTCACTTAAAACAAGAAATCCGTGGGCAAATCCTACAGGGATGAAAAGTTGTTTTTGATTATCTGCCGACAATACTACGGAAAAATACTCTCCGAAAGTTGTCGAATTTGGTCTTATATCAACCGCAACGTCCAAAATTTCACCTGTTAATACACGAACTAGTTTGGACTGTGCGTGATCTCCAGTCTGGTAGTGAAGTCCCCTTAAAACGCCTTTTGAAGAAAAGGACTGATTGTCTTGGACGAAATGTATTTTAATTCCTAAGGCCTTTTGAAAAGTACTTTCATTAAAACTTTCCATAAAATATCCCCGTTCATCCTTTATGATTTTTGGCTCGAGGACAAAACAGCCTTCTAGATTAGTTGGTATAAAATTCATAAACTAAACTAAGCTTAAAAGATGATTTCCATATCCGCTTTTTAATAAAGGTTTGGCCAATTTTACTAATTCTTCGGAAGTAATAAATCCCATTTTGTAGGCAGCTTCTTCAATTGCTCCTATCTTAAGACCTTGTCTCTCTTCGATAACTTGAACAAACTGGCTGGCCTGCATTAGAGAGTTGAAAGTTCCTGTATCTAACCAAGCCGTTCCTCTGTCTAGAATACTAACTTTAAGCTTACCTCTTTTCAAATACTCTTTATTGACATCTGTAATCTCCAATTCTCCTCGATGACTTGGCTTTATCTCAGCAGCAATATTTACCACATCATTGTCATAAAAATAAATTCCAGGAACAGCAAAATTTGATTTAGGTTTTTCTGGTTTCTCTTCAATAGACAACACATTGCCCATCGAATCGAAATCAACTACGCCATACCGTTCTGGATCATGAACATGATAGGCATAAATTATTCCTCCATCTGGATTGTTATTCGCTAGCAATAAGTCCGACAAGCCTGTACCGTAAAATATATTATCTCCGAGAACGAGCGCTACTTTATCAGATCCTATAAAATCTTTGCCAATAATAAACGCCTCTGCCAAGCCATTAGGGTTTTCTTGAATAGCATATTCAAATCGACAACCTAAGCTTTTTCCATCTCCTAAAAGTTGACGGAATAAGGGAACATCATGTGGTGTTGAAATAATCAAAATTTCGTTAATTCCGCTCCACAACAAAGTAGACAACGGATAGTATATCATTGGCTTGTCGTAAATAGGCATTAGTTGCTTACTTACTGCTAATGTTAATGGATGCAATCGGGTTCCTGAACCTCCTGCTAAAATAATTCCTTTCATGAGTTAGAAATGTTAAAGATTTTCTTTCTAATTAAGTGCTGCTTGTTTTTTATAAAATCTTATAAGTCCAATAAATACAAAATACATTAAAAGAAATACCATTGGTACAACAATTTTTAGTTTACTGTTGATTCCTTTTGCATTGTAAACATTTATTATACTACTACTTTCTTTTACAACTTTTTCATGTGATAATAAATCAAATTTTCTTACCCCTATTTCACTAACTAAGTTATTTTTTGTTTGAATCAAATCATTCAATTGTGTATTTTGATTGATGTATACGGATCTTGTATTATTTGCTGTCTCATTGTTTTCATTAGTAAAAGTACTCAATAACCCATCAATTTGCACAATCATATTTTTGTTTGCCTCAATCTTTAAATTAGTGTTTTCGATAAATACTTGTTTCGCTTTCTTAAAATCTTCATTGCTTTCAAGATAATTTAAAAGCGGCTCAAGTATTTCATCTCTACTTGCTCTTGATGAAGTAACAAAATGTATTTGGTGAAAAGTATAGTTCTTACTTATTGTTTTATCAAGGACCATTTGTTCCATATCACCATCTGCTGCTAGTAATTTGAATAACTGAAAATTTCGGTCGCTATCTTTAGAGTCATTTTCGCTAATAAACTTGTAAATATCAACTATTGGATAGATCTTAATACTTTTTAATTTTGAAGGACTCTTTATTCCTATTGATTTCAAAAATACAGTATCGTTGTCATTTATTCTTGAAAAGAGAAGGTCTATTTTAGCATAAACGTAATCAACTGACTGAAAATTTGGACGAACAATTACTAAACTGTCATATACTTTTTTATTACTTTCAAAATAAAATCCGAGGAGTGCGCCAACAACTACCAGTATAATAAAGACAATAATGTGTCTCAACACGTAGCGAATCAGACGAAAAATACTTCTGCTTATTGACTGAAACAAACCTGAAAAAGCCTTTGAAACTGATGCTAAATCTATTTCTTGACCCTCTGCGTTTTTATTATCATTTGTGTTCATATTATATAATCTAATTTACGTTGAAAATTTGTTCTAATATTTTTATTGTTATCAAATAAGTTGGCTTAACTCCCGTCGTCCCTAATCCTCCGGATGCTAGCGTACTTCCTGTTTCTAAAGGATTATCCGACGCATAATAAGCGTATCTCACTTTTACATCTGGGTTGATACTTTTTCTAATCTTGGATGCCGATTGAATTGCTTTCTGATAATACGCACCTTCCATTTCTAAGCCAATAACACCCCATGTTGAGTCATGGAAAAATTTCAATAAATCTTTATTTTGTAACGAAGTTCCCAAAACGGTCACCATCGGTCCGGCAAAAACCGGAATTCCATTGCCGTCTAACATTGCGGCTGTCAACTCGTTTTCAAAAGGATAATTGTCGCCCGTGCCTTCGTTGATATGTGCTGATGGAATCATGATGTCACCTTTACCTCCTTGCAGAATTCCTGCCTTTCCCATAATCGAAACAGACTCGACATTTAGAAATACTTTTTTGTGTTTCGTTTCTTGAAAAGGTTTCAATAATTCATCAATAGTTTCGTAAGCTTGTTCTCCAAAAGCATAATCCATAACAATAATTACTGGCTGGGATTTGCCTATCTTGGCCGATGGAAATGCAGATTTTTTCCAATCTATTTTAGCAGTGTCAAAAATTTGAACATCGATGTTGGTTCCTGAATTATCGGGCAAAGAAATCATTCCGTGTTGCTCTGCAAAAGAGGTTACTTTATCTCTAATATCATTCGCGCCAGATTTACTTAATTCTTCATAAATGAAAAAATCAGTTTGGTCTTTGTACTTTGCTTTCAGCACATGAGTGGCAAAAATCGAATTCATCACACTATGCATATTGGCACTAATAATGTGAATTGGCCTGTCTAAAAGACTGTTGTTTTTTAAAACTTCTTTGATGTTGTTTGCCCATATTTCCCCGTGGATATGATGCCCCAAACGCTCCCTCAAAATCGGGCTAAACGTAATGGTTCTTTTATTGTTTTCTATAACCTCTTCAATGGCCAATTTTCCTAGCCAATAGATTACATGTAAGAAACGATCTGGTTTTTCTGCAGTCCCAAAAGCATCGTAAATATCAAGAACTTCTGAAAAAGTACGTCCTAAGATATTAGCGGTATGAGAAATTGTTTTTTCTTTCTCTATTAAAGTTAACTTTTTGTTTTGCAAAACAGCTTGCGCCAATTTTTGCCAGTCACGCGTTACTTCTCCGCTTTCATCAATTAGAATTCGATCCTTAATCTTGTGTGATTCAATAAAAATAAAAGTCAAGTGGGTCAATATATCATAAATGTCTGATCGCCCTCTTGTTATTTCAACATTCATTTGTTCGTCATCTATTCGATAACAATTACGCCTTCTTTTTGGCGGGATAATGGCCTTGAAGTGAGATTTGGAATAGCCTTCATCTGAAGTTAAATTGATAAATCGACATTCCTCAATCCCGATTGGAAGTCGTTCAATAACGTACAAAAGCCCATCCAACTCCACTTTTTCTTCTGCTATACTTCCATATATTTCCGGGCGTAGTGATAATAATGCCTCTCTTAAAGTTTCACCTGACACGCCCATCGGTTTGTAGAATCCTCTGTTAAATAGGTGGCGCATGGTAATGTACAATTTTTCAACAGCACTTGATGATTCTTGTGCTCTCGACCGTACAATGTTTTTTATTTCTTTCATTAATAATTTTGATTTTTAAGAACAATTCGCAAACTTCCTTCTCAAAACAGGCCTGTTTTTCACGAATTTAGCCTCTAAAGATGCAAATGTATGTTTTTTATCTGTTAGTTTACAAGAATCAGGTTAATTGCTGGCTCATAAATAGTTATTTTGCTTGACTCGCCTTGCGCAGCATTCAGTGATTCTCTGGTCCATTTGCCTCCAATAAATGTATAGCGGAAATCCCTTTCCGCCCTATTGTAAAGTATCAATGGGTAAAATGTTGTTTGAATAGTATTGGTGCTGGTATTAGCATCTCGAATCGACTTCTCAGCTTTGTTCTTTTCGATTTTGAGTCGCTCAAAGCCCACAAAAAGACCATTTTTTGGCATTCTCAAATCAAAATCGGATAAATTGAATAATGTCTTTTTTACTCCTTTATTAACCGTGGCAATAAATTCTTTTTCCAGAAGTTCATCTCCAGGCAAACCTTCTGGATCCACCTTATAAAAATGTAATTTAAGGGTCGCTTCTTCAATTCTGCTATCTGTATTTAAAACAACTTGTTTGATAAATTTTGTTTTTTTATACTTTGCTTTGTAGGGAAAAAACTTGATGTCTATTCGAGGTCCATTTTCATAAGCTTGCAAAAAAGGACTGTCTGTCTCTCCTATTTCAATTTCTCTTGTGCCATATTTTTTGGTAATTACGACTTCTTTAAGTTCAATGGTAATTGGAATCAATTCAACCTTCATTTCACTTGAAATTGATGCTATTTTCTTTTCATAACCAATAGCAGAAAAGATCAGATTTTTACTTTTTCCTGAATAAGTCATTTGAAACGCACCATTTTCCTCTGCAGTTGCGCCATTGTTTTCATTTTCAACCCAAATGCTGACATAGGGAATTGGATTTTTTGTTACATGATCGATAACAACTCCGTTGATTTGAGCTGACATGACCGCACATCCAAAACAAAAAAAAGTTATAAAAAACAATTTGGATTTCATCTCTTAGTAACTTTGTAGCTTATCAACAATGGCTCTATCGTTGCTTAATCTGGGAATTTTATTTTGACCGCCTAGTTTTCCTATTGATTTCATATAGTCTTGAAAGCCATTCTTCACAACTCTAGTGATCTTTAGTTTTTGCAACACATTTCCTTGAATCAAATCGTCGTAATATACATTCTGAGCTCTCATCGATTGATCGATAGCTTCAACAAAACTATTTTCGTCTTCTGGCAGATTCTCAAATTCGATAAACCATTCGTGATAGGGCAATCCCGATTTCGGGGTGATTTGTGGCGCAACTGTAAATTCATTAATTCGAATTGCTGTCCCGGTCAGCGCTTCTTGCATCGCTTGCTCTACTTCTTTCGCAATAACGTGCTCTCCAAAAGCAGAAATAAAATGTTTGATTCTTCCAGAAACAATGACACGATATGGATTCGTCGAAGTAAACTGCACTGTATCACCAATATTGTAAGCCCAAAGTCCTGCATTAGTGGAGATGATCAAGACATAATTGACACCTATTTCTACTTCGCCTATCGTATGGCGCTTTGGATTATCATTGTGAAATTCGTCTACTCTTATAAATTCATAAAAGATTCCTGAATTTAAGAGCAGCAACATTCCCTTCT
>CALPOS020000017.1 GCA_943325255.2 Sphingobacterium thalpophilum | reverse complement strand
TCTATTGTGAAAGGTTCGTACGGAATTACGCAACCTACGATTCGTCCGCTGTTTGACACCAAACAATTTCAAGATGTATTAATGTCTTTGAACGGAAATGCAGGATCTTATTACGATTATTTAAGAGCAAATGCTGCTTCAAATATAGGTGGAGGTTCATGGAATCAAGTATTACATGATGGTATTTATGTTGGAGTTTCTGCTCCAGCGTCAGCAGCTTCTGTTGATTATGCCACAGCTGCAAACACTTTGGCAAAGTCTAAAAACGCCAATGGTTTTGAATTGGTTTTATATACGAAGACAGGTTTAGGAGATGGACAACAAGCAAACAATCCTTGGTTGCAAGAGTTTCCGGATCCAATCACTCGAGTTTCTTGGGATAATTATGTTACTGTGTCTAGAATGGATGCAGAAAAATTAGGCCTTGAGAATCATAATGTGGCAGATGGTGGTTTGAACGGAAGTTATGCTACAATTTCTGTCGGTGGTGCAACGCTTGATAATGTACCAGTTATTATTCAACCGGGACAAGCGTTAGGAACGCTAGGTTTGGCCTTTGGTTATGGAAAGAAAGCAGCTTTAAAGGAAGCAATGCAAGTAGGAGTTAATGCTTATACTTTGTATAGTAATTTTAATAATGTGCAATCTGCAACAATCAAGAAAGCTGCTGGTGAGCATGAATTTGCTTGTGTTCAATCACAAAAGACTTTAATGGGTCGAGGCGATATTATTAAAGAAACGACCTTAGAGATATTTAATACAAAAGATGCGGCAGAGTGGAATGAAGTTCCTAAAGTATCTTTAGATCATAAAGAAGTTGCTGCTACATCTGTAGATTTATGGACTCCTTTCGATCGTTCTGTTGGACATCACTTTAACTTATCAATCGACTTAAATGCTTGTACTGGTTGTGGCGCCTGCGTCATTGCTTGTCATGCCGAGAATAATGTTCCTGTTGTTGGAAAAGAAGAAGTAAGAAGAAGTCGTGATATGCACTGGTTGCGTATTGACAGATATTATTCTTCTGAAGATACTTTCGCGCATGACAACGAGAAGAAAGAAAACTTCAAAGGTTTATTTGGAGATAAAGGATCTTTAGGTGGTTTTGGTGAAATGGAACAAGCGGCAGATAATCCACAAGTGGCTTTTCAACCTGTAATGTGTCAACACTGTAACCACGCTCCTTGTGAAACAGTATGTCCGGTTGCTGCTACATCTCACAGCCGTCAAGGTCAAAACCATATGGCTTATAATAGATGTGTTGGAACTAGATATTGCGCGAACAACTGTCCATATAAAGTACGTCGTTTCAACTGGTTCTTATACAACAAAAACAGCGAGTTCGATTTTCATATGAATGACGATTTAGGACGTATGGTCTTGAATCCAGATGTGAATGCTCGTTCACGTGGAGTTATGGAAAAATGTTCAATGTGTATTCAAATGACACAGGCAACGATTTTAAGTGCGAAACGTGATGGTAGAGCTATCGCTGACGGAGAATTCCAAACGGCATGTTCAAATGCTTGTTCTTCTGGAGCGATGATATTTGGCGATGTAAATGACAAAGAAAGTAAAGTCGCAACTTTAGCAGAAGAAGATAGAATGTACCATTTGTTGGAGCATGTTGGAACGAAACCAAATGTGTTTTACCACGTGAAAGTTAGAAATACGTAATAGAAATTAAAAATCAATTTAAAGGATTATGTCTCATATATACGATTCAAGCATTAGAAAACCTTTAGTTATAGGCGATAAGACTTATCACGACGTAACAGTTGATGTCGCTGCTCCTGTAGAAGGAAAAGCCAACAGACATTGGTGGATTGTATTTTCAATTGCTTTGGCAGCATTCCTTTGGGGGTTATGTTGCATTATCTACACCATCTCGACAGGAATCGGGACTTGGGGATTGAATAAAACTGTTGGTTGGGCTTGGGATATAACTAACTTCGTTTGGTGGGTAGGTATTGGTCACGCAGGGACATTGATCTCTGCGGTGCTATTATTATTCCGTCAAAGATGGAGAATGGCGATTAACCGTTCTGCAGAAGCAATGACAATTTTCTCAGTAATTCAGGCAGGTTTGTTTCCAATCATACACATGGGGCGTCCTTGGCTGGCTTATTGGGTATTACCAATTCCAAATCAGTTTGGATCTTTGTGGGTAAACTTTAACTCACCATTACTTTGGGACGTATTTGCAATTTCTACGTATTTGTCTGTTTCTCTTGTATTTTGGTGGACAGGACTTTTACCAGATTTTGCAATGATTAGAGATAGAGCTGTTAATCCTTTTCAAAAGAGAATTTACACCATCCTAAGTTTTGGATGGAGCGGAAGAGCTAAAGATTGGCAACGATTTGAAGAAGTATCTTTGGTATTAGCAGGTTTAGCTACACCACTTGTACTTTCGGTGCATACGATTGTATCGATGGACTTTGCTACTTCAGTTATTCCAGGTTGGCATACAACGATTTTCCCTCCTTACTTTGTTGCCGGAGCGGTATTCTCAGGATTTGCGATGGTAAATACTTTGCTTATTATCATGAGAAAAGTGTCAAACCTTGAAGCATACATTACCATACAACATATCGAGTTGATGAATATCATTATCATGATTACTGGATCGATTGTAGGTGTTGCTTATATCACTGAGTTGTTTATTGCTTGGTACTCTGGAGTTGAATACGAGCAATACGCTTTCTTGAACAGAGCAACAGGACCTTACTGGTGGGCATATTGGTCTATGATGACCTGTAATGTGTTCTCTCCTCAATTCATGTGGTTTAAGAAATTAAGAACCAGCATCATGTTCTCGTTTATCATTTCGATTGTAGTAAATATCGGAATGTGGTTCGAGCGTTTTGTAATTATCGTTACTTCACTACACAGAGATTATCTTCCATCATCTTGGACAATGTTCTCACCAACATTTGTAGATATTGGAATATTCATAGGAACTATTGGTTTCTTCTTCGTTTTGTTCTTATTATATGCTAGAACATTCCCTGTAATTGCGCAAGCGGAAGTGAAAACGATTTTGAAAGCGACCGGAGAAAATTATATTAAAGCAAGAGAAGCAAATAAACATTCACATCATGAGTAGTAATAAAGTTATTTACGCCATTTATAATGACGATGACACTTTGATGGATGCCGTAAAAAAGACACGTGCAGCGCATCACCATATTGAAGAAGTTTTTACTCCTTTTCCAGTTCACGGTCTAGACAAAGCTATGGGAATTGCTCCGACTAGAATCGCAATTTGCGCATTCATATATGGTCTTTGCGGATTATCATTCGGAACTTGGATGATGAACTATGTGATGATCATGGATTGGCCACAAGATATTGGTGGTAAACCAAGTTTCAGTTATATACAAAATATGCCAGCATTCGTGCCAATTATGTTTGAAGAAACAGTATTTTTTGCCGCGCACTTGATGGTAATCACTTTCTACATGAGAAGTAAATTGTGGCCTTTTAAGAAAGCTGAAAATCCAGATGTGAGAACTACTGATGATCATTTCTTAATGGAAGTGTCAGTAAACAATAATGAAAAAGAACTAGTATCCTTTTTTGAAAGTACAGGTGCAGTAGAAGTTAAAGTAATAGATAAGCATTAATAAATCACTATGAAGAGTCTATATAAAATAGCATTTTTAGTTTGTGTATCGGTTGCGGTTTCATCTTGTAAAGACAATTTGAATCCAAATTACCAATACATGCCAAACATGTATGAATCGGTAGCTTACGAGACCTACTCCGAATCAAATGCTTTCAAAAACGGTAAAGAAGGACAATTGCCAGCAGAAGGGTCAATCAATAGAGGTTTTGAAGTGTATGATTACCCAAATTCGACTGCGGGTTATGACGCTGCCAAAGCTAATTTAAGATCGCCTTTAGATTCGACTTCAGTAAATATGGATAAAGCAAAAGAATTATATGAGATCTATTGTGCCATCTGTCACGGAAATGCTGGTGATGGAAAAGGAAAATTAGTGACGCAAGGAAAATATTTGGGAGTGCCGAATTACAAAGACAGACCAATTACTGAAGGAAGTGTTTTTCACGTACAACAATTTGGACTTAATGCTATGGGTTCTTATGCTAATCAAATGAGCAAAGAAGAGCGTTGGTTGGTAACCGCCTACGTGATGAAACTTAAAAGCGAATTATAATTGTAAAATAAACTGATCTTAATAGATATGTATACATTTTCAAGTAAATTAAAAACATTCTCTTTCATCCTAATTATTCTAGGAGTTCTTGGAATTGGATATGGTTTTTTAACTGCACCTAAAAATATTGAAGAAGTTGAAAAAATTCTTGCTGCCAATGAGCATGGTGGACATCATGCAGCAGCAGAAGGGAATGACCATGCGAAAGCGGAAGCCCACACTGCGGCTGAAGTTGTAGCAGAAGAACCAGCTGTAGCTGAAGTTGTAAAAGATACAACTGCTTCAGACACTACAAAAGTAGTAGAAACAGTTGCGGCGCCAGCTGAAACTCATAAAGAAGTAAAACCTACAAAGGAAGTTAGCGAAGAAGACGCTCACAAAGAACATCAAGCCCATTTAGAGCACGTGTTGCATCAATTGCAAAACAAGCCTTGGTCCGCTTTGTATGTTGCTTGTATATTCTTCATGCTAATTACCATGGGAGTACTTGCTTTTTATGCAATTCAACAAGTTGCTCAAGCGGGCTGGTCCCCAGTATTGTTTAGAGTGATGCAAGGAATTACCGCTTATTTACCAGTCGGATCAGTTATATTTTTTGTATTATTATTAATGGCTGGATTTCATTTCAATCATTTATTCCCTTGGTTAGATCCTGAAGTTGTGGCGCAGGACAAATTAATACAAAACAAATCGGGTTATTTGAACTTTCCATTTTGGATTGTTAGAGCGGCTATTTTCTTATTAGGATGGAATTTATACCGGTATTTCTCTAGAAAAAACTGTTTGGCCCAAGACGAGTCTAACGATAACAGTTACTACAAAAAGAACTTCAATATTTCGGCAATGTTTTTAGTTTTCTTTATCGTAACTGAATCTATTATGTCATGGGATTGGATTATGTCACTCGACCCGCATTGGTTTAGTACTTTGTTTGGTTGGTATGTATTCGCAAGTTTCTTTGTAAGCGGGATTACCACGATTTGTATGATAACTTTATATTTGAAATCGGTTGGTTATTTAGAACACGTAAATTCTAGTCATATTCACGATTTAGCTAAATTTATGTTCGGTATTAGTGTGTTCTGGACTTACTTATGGTTCTCTCAGTTTATGTTGATCTGGTATGCCAATATTCCAGAAGAGGTAACTTACTTCGTACAACGAATCGAAGACTATAATCTTCCATTTTTTGGGGCTGTTGTGATGAACTTTGTCTTCCCAATTTTGATTCTTATCAATACCGACTTTAAGAGAATTACTTGGGTATTAGTAATGGCGGGAACTGTAATCTTACTAGGACATTATATAGATTTCTTTAATATGATCATGCCAGCAACGGTCGGAGACCAATGGTTTATAGGCGCTTCTGAATTAGGATCTATCTCTTTCTTCCTTGGATTATTTATTTTTGTAGTCTTCAGTGCCTTGACAAAAGCGCCATTGTTGCCGAAACGAAATCCATACATTGAAGAAAGTAAACATTTTCATTATTAATATTTAAAGTAAAAAACAGATGACAAGTTTGTTGGTAATTATAGTTTTATTGTTATTATCGGTTGCATTATGGCAATTGACGAAGATATTTGATTTATCGCAGGTCGGCTCCTCAAAAAACAGTTCCGGTATTGCAGATGATAATGACAATAATGTACAAGGTTATTTGATGTTTGGGTTCCTAGCATTTATTTATATTTTCACGATCTATGGTTTGATGAAATGGGGTGGTTTGGTTTTACATACTCCTGCATCAGCGCACGGAGGTGAAGTAGATAGCTTGATGAATATTACATGGGTTGTAATTTTCTTCGTTCAAGCGGTTACTCAAGCACTATTGTACTACTTTGGATTTAAGTACAGAGGAAGAAAGGATCAAACTGCACTATATTTTTCGGATAATAATAAACTAGAAGTAATCTGGAGCGTTATCCCAGCCATTGTATTAGCAGGATTGATTCTTTACGGATTGTATGCATGGTCAGATATTATGTTTATCGACGAAGATGAAGAAGTAATAGAAATTGAAATTTATGCACAACAGTTTAATTGGAAAGCACGATATTCTGGAGAGGATAATGTATTAGGTAAAGCGAATGTTCGTTACATAGAAGGCGTAAATAGCGTAGGTGTCGATCCATCTGATCCAAATTCTCAGGACGACAAAGTTGTTACAGAATTACATTTACCAAAAGGAAAAAAAATTCATTTCAAAATACGATCACAAGATGTGTTGCATTCAATGTATATGCCGCACTTTAGAGCTCAGATGAACTGCGTTCCTGGTATGGTAACTGAATTTGCTTTCACACCAATTTACACTTCAGATGAATATCGTAATTTGCCTTTCATGATTGAAAAAGTAAATAATATTAATAGTATCAGAACTAAGAAAAGTGCGGAATTAGTTGCAGATGGGAAGCCTGCACTTGATCCTTATACTTTTGATTTCTTACTTCTCTGCAATAAAATTTGTGGTGCATCTCATTATAACATGCAAATGAAAATTGTGGTAGATTCGCCAGAAGACTATAAAAAATGGTTGCAAGATAAGGCAACTATTAAAGAGGAGTTGAAAGCTGAAGCAGCAGCGGCAATTGGGGAGACAGGTTCAAAAGAAAAAGATACTACCGTTGCAGTGGCCACAGATAAAATGATGGCTCAAGTAGAGAAAAAATAAATAAAAATTTAATAAAGCACACATATTATGTCAGCAGAAGCTCTAGATCACGGACACGATCATGAACATGAACATCACCATAAAGACACCTTCATCACTAAATACATATTTAGTATTGATCATAAAA
Source organism: Sphingobacterium thalpophilum (assembly GCA_943325255.2). Lineage (GTDB taxonomy): Bacteria > Bacteroidota > Bacteroidia > Flavobacteriales > Flavobacteriaceae > Flavobacterium. Next base: position 11,821 of record CALPOS020000017.1, on the reverse strand, counting down.
TGATTGCAAGACAATACCTTATTACAGGTATTATAATGGGGGTTATTGGCGTCGCAATTTCTATTTTATTTAGATTGCAGTTGGCTTGGCCAGAAGAGTCATTCAAGGTTCTTAATTTTTTTCTAGGAGATTCCTACGCGCCGAACGGTGTATTATTAAATGATAGATATTTAGCATTAGTTACGATACATGGTACCATCATGGTGTTCTTTGTACTAACTGCGGCTTTGAGCGGTACATTCAGTAACTTGTTAATTCCGCTGCAAATTGGAGCGCGAGATATGGCTTCGGGATTCCTGAATATGGTTTCTTATTGGTTGTTTTTCTTGTCTAGCGTTTTGATGGTTGCCTCACTATTTGTGGAGTCAGGTCCTGCTTCTGCTGGATGGACAATTTACCCGCCACTTAGTGCATTGCCGCAAGCTATTGCGGGTTCTGGGGCTGGTATGACATTATGGTTGGTTTCTATGGCGGTCTTTATTGCATCTTCATTAATGGGTTCATTAAATTATATCGTAACCGTTATTAATTTACGGACAAAAGGAATGTCATTCACTAGATTGCCTTTAACAATTTGGGCGTTCTTTATTACTGCTGTGATTGGCGTGATTTCGTTCCCAGTGCTTTTGTCTGCTGCACTTTTGCTAATCATGGATAGAAGTTTCGGAACCTCATTCTTCCTTTCTGATATCTATATAGCTGGCGAAGTATTGCATTACCAAGGTGGTTCTCCTGTATTATTTGAACACCTATTTTGGTTCCTTGGACATCCAGAAGTTTATATTATCTTATTACCTGCCTTAGGTATTACATCTGAAGTAATTGCAACTAATTCTCGTAAGCCAATCTTTGGTTACAGAGCAATGATCATGTCTATTATAGCTATTGCATTCTTATCAACTATTGTTTGGGGTCACCACATGTTTATGTCTGGAATGAATCCATTCTTAGGGTCGGTATTTACATTTACTACCTTGTTAATCGCGATTCCTTCGGCAGTAAAAGCCTTCAATTATATCACGACACTTTGGAAAGGTAACCTACAGTTAAATCCAGCAATGTTGTTTTCAATCGGATTGGTTTCTACTTTTATTACAGGTGGTTTAACTGGAATTATTCTTGGAGATAGTACACTCGATATCAACGTGCATGATACATACTTTGTAGTGGCGCATTTCCACTTGGTAATGGGAATCTCGGCACTTTACGGAATGTTCGCCGGAATCTACCACTGGTATCCAAAAATGTGGAAGAGAATGATGAACAAAAACCTTGGATACATTCACTTCTGGGTGACTGCGGTATGTGCTTATGGAGTTTTCTTCCCAATGCACTTTATCGGTCTAGCGGGTTTACCAAGACGTTATTACACCAACACAAATTTCCCATTATTTGATGATTTAGCAAATGTCAATGTTATTATCACCATGTTCGCAATTGTTGGAGGAGCTTTCCAATTGGTGTTCTTATGGAACTTCTTCTATAGTATCTTCTATGGTAAAAGAACAATTCAAAATCCATGGAAATCTAATACATTAGAATGGACTGCACCAATCGAACAAATTCACGGTAACTGGCCAGGAGAAATTCCTCACGTATACAGATGGCCTTACGATTACAGTAAGCCAGGTCATGAGGATGATTTTGTACCGCAAAACGTACCAATGAAAGATGGAGAAGAACAACTTCACCACTAACCAAAATAATATTGCTAAATATGCCTTTCCTCATCGAAAGGCATTTTTATTTTCGGCAAACTATTTCCCTATATTTGTATCATGAATGAGAATTTAGACCCAACCAATTTCAACTATAATTCTGAAGAGCTAGATCTCGAAAAAAAACTGAGACCGCTATCCTTCGAAGATTTCTCAGGTCAAGACCAAGTACTAGATAATCTGAAAGTATTTGTGGAAGCGGCCAATCAAAGAAACGAAGCTCTAGATCATACTTTATTTCACGGTCCACCAGGTCTAGGAAAAACAACATTGGCAAACATTCTTGCTAATGAATTGGGAGTAGGTATAAAAATCACATCAGGGCCGGTTCTTGACAAGCCAGGAGATTTAGCGGGACTACTCACCAACCTCGAAGATAGAGACGTCCTTTTTATAGACGAAATCCACAGATTAAGCCCCATTGTAGAAGAATATCTTTACTCGGCCATGGAGGACTTTAAAATCGATATTATGATCGAGTCCGGACCAAACGCCAGAACTGTTCAAATCAACTTAAATCCTTTTACCTTAGTCGGAGCAACCACCCGTTCCGGTTTGCTAACGGCTCCAATGCGCGCACGATTTGGAATTCAAAGCCGATTGCAATATTATACCACCGAACTGCTAACCACAATCGTCCAAAGAAGCTCGTCGATTCTCAAAATGCCCATCACCATGGAAGCCGCCATCGAAATTGCCGGTAGAAGCAGAGGAACGCCTAGAATAGCCAATGCACTCTTGCGTCGTGTTCGTGATTTCGCACAAATCAAAGGCAACGGTAAGATCGATATCGAAATCGCACGCTATGCCCTAAAAGCATTACATGTCGATGCGCACGGTCTTGATGAAATGGACAATAAAATACTCACAACGATTATCGACAAATTCAAAGGCGGACCAGTTGGTTTGTCCACTTTGGCAACAGCAGTTTCCGAAAGCAGCGAAACCATCGAAGAAGTCTATGAGCCGTTTTTGATACAAGAAGGATTCATTATGCGCACCCCTCGCGGACGCGAAGTGAAAGAAAAAGCATACAAACATCTCGGTAAAATTAAAACCAATATTCAAGGCGGATTGTTTTAGGGCATTCCCCTGCGGGTCGGGCTTTTCGCACTCGCTTTTTTTGTTTTGTCACCCCGAGCGCAGTCGAGGGGCTATTTCTAAAACAAAAAAGAGCTCAGACAATCGCTCCAATCCCTAACGCAAACCAGAATGCAACGACGTGATTAATAACAAATCCAAATACACTGCATTGATCAAATCCGAAGCAAAACGTCTCGGATTTCTTTCGTGTGGCATTTCTAAATCGGGTTTTCTCGAAGAAGAAGCACCGCGATTAGAGCAATGGCTTAACCAAAACCAACATGGACAAATGGCGTATATGGAAAACCATTTCGACAAACGACTTAATCCAAATCTGCTCGTTGATGATGCTAAAAGTGTGGTGTCATTATTACTCAATTACTATCCTTCGGAATCCCAAATCGACGGTACTTATAAAATTTCAAAATACGCTTACGGACAAGATTATCATTTTGTCATCAAAGAAAAGCTAAAAGAACTACTACATTCCATTCAAGAAAATATCGGTGAAGTGTCTGGGCGCGCATTCGTCGATTCTGCTCCAGTGCTCGACAAAGCCTGGGCAGCCAAAAGTGGTCTAGGTTGGATGGGAAAAAACAATAATTTAATTACTAAGTCTGTTGGTTCATTTTATTTCATCGCCGAACTCATCATCGATCTTGAACTCGACTATGATAACGCAACCACAGACCATTGCGGAACCTGCACTGCCTGCATTGATGCCTGTCCAACAGAAGCAATCGTAGCGCCTTACGTTGTTGATGGGAGTAAATGTATCTCTTACTTCACCATCGAACTCAAAGAGAATATTCCTCAAGAAATGAAAGGAAAGTTCAATGATTGGGCTTTTGGTTGTGACGTTTGCCAAGACGTTTGTCCATGGAATAAGTTTTCAAAAGCGCACAACGAACCACTGTTTAATCCTCATCCTGATTTGCTATCCATGACTAAAAAAGACTGGGAGGAAATCACTAAAGATACTTTTGAAGCTGTTTTTAGAAATTCTGCGGTCAAACGCACCAAATGGGAAGGATTGAAAAGAAATATTGACTTTCTAAAAGCATAACTACTAGAATGATGAAACTTATGCCTAGCCTTTTTTTAGTAACGATTTTACTTCTTTTTTCACACGGGAGTGCCCAGCCTTATGTGGATATTGGCAATCTTAACTATCAAAATTTTACAACAACTAACAAAAGCAATCCTTCGATTACGAATAACACCGAGGATTATTCATTTAGCGTTTTTCTGCCCAAAGAATTTAAAAGTGGCAATACCTTGTTATTTCGAATCAATGGTGAATTAATACAGTCTTCTACTTCGCCAAGAATCACTCAAGCGACACGTGTCTCCAGTATTTCAGTAGCATTAGGTTATCAATGGCTTTCCGAAAACAAAAAATGGAAATCAGTTTTGATGGGAATTCCAAAAGTGGCGTCTGACTTCAATTCTTCGATTGGGAATAATGATTTTCAATACGGGATGCTATTTATACAAAATTATAAATGGAACGCGAAGGTGCAACTCAAAGTGGGACTTTATTATAACAAAGAAGCGTTCGGAAATTTTTTCGTCCCTTTAGTTGGACTAGATTGGAAAGCGTCAGACCGGTGGCAATTTTTCGGATTACTACCCACAAATTATAAAATCGAATACGCAATCGCAAAGAAGAAATGGTATACGGGCCTAAATTTTAAAGCATTTACGAGATCCTTTCAACTCTCGCAAGAACAAAACAACGATTATATCCGATTTGATGAAGTTGTTTCGAAAGCATTTGTTGAGTATTATTGCAGTAAGAATATCGTGGCTTATGCTGAAATAGGATGTTCGTTTGGCACGTCTTTATTGCAATACAAAAGCAATTCGGAAGACTTATCTTATTCAAGTCCAAATTATACTCCGATAGGCAATTACGTTCCATTTTTAGTTGGTGTGGCGTATCGAATTAGAACGGACTAAAAAATGAAATAGATTTCATCTAAGATAATAAAACAGCCAAAACCCTATGCGAAGTAAATTTATAGCCATAATTATCCCTCCCGTATTCATCTATTTTATTATAGCTTTTTTAGAGTGTATTCCTTATAATTCTAATAGTAAAAGAGTTGTGCTCCACGAAATGCATAAAGTAGGAGACAGTTTTAGGGAAGAAAATAATGAAGCTGTATATTATTATTCAGGGAAAGGAAAGTATGGTTATCCAAACATCGAGTGCTTTTATAGTTTTGGTAATCCAACGTTTGATTTAGATTACAAGAAAGGAGGCATAAAGACGATTAAAAAATCTATTGCAGAAGGAATTCCGTTGTTAGGCAGTATGTGTGAGAAAGATCAAATGAAGGTCGAGGTCCAAAACCCAAAATCACAGTTAAATCAATATTTAACTATAAATTATTTGCTTTTTAATTTCTCAAATATTTCTCACATTTTATTTTACATTCTTTTTGCTTGTAGCACAATTTTTCATTTCCGAACTAAAAAGCACAAATATTGGCTTACGTTTTTTGCCTGTTTTCTTGGGGGTGCTTTTTTAGAATGGATTCAATATTATTTTGTTGTTGGAAGATCAGCTTCTTGGGAAGACCAAGGGTTAAATAGTCTGGGATCAGTAATCGGAATTATTCTTTTTTGGATATTTGATCGAAATAGATTAGTAAAGAATTAGAGCAAATTATATAAAAAAACCCGACTATTTCTAATCGGGTTTTTCGTGGTACCTCCAGGGATCGAACCAGGGACACACGGATTTTCAGTCCGTTGCTCTACCATCTGAGCTAAGGTACCTCTTTCTCAAAGCGGTTGCAAATATAGAATGATTTTTAATTTATCCAAAACAATTAATAAAAAAAATCTATTTGTACCTTCGCCCTTTCAAACATGACGCTATGCTGTTAGTAATCGATATTGGAAATACTAGAATTAAAGGTGCTGTCTTTGAACACAATACCATCATAGAACATTTTTCTTTTTTATCTGACGAGCTTAAAATACAACTGAATTCGATAACAAATAAGTATCCTACATGTAAAGATATGGTTGTGGCAAATGTTGGAAACACAACGGAAGAAGTGTTTCAACAAATGATTCCAACATTAAAATGTCATTTTGTAACAAGAGCATGGTCTTTTTCATTTGTGAATAAATATGCGACTCCTGAAACCCTAGGAATAGATCGCGTGGTGCTTGCCTCAGGTGCGGTATTGTCTTACCCAAATCAAAACAGATTGGTCATTGACGCTGGAACGTGCATCACGTATGATTTTGTTGATTTTAATGACAATTATTTGGGAGGTGCCATTTCGCCAGGCATCCGATTGCGCTACGAAGCGTTGCACCAACAAACAGCAAAGTTGCCACTGCTAGATCTTAAATATCCGGATCATTTTATTGGAAACTCAACCAATGAATCCATCCATGTTGGAGTGGTGCAAGGGTTGATACACGAGATAGACGGTTTTATTGCTCAATACCAAAGTGAGAATGCAAACATTACCATAATTTTAACGGGCGGAGATGCAGTTTTTTTGGCTAAGCGATTAAAAAATACCATATTTGCCAATTCAAATTTTCTCTTAGAAAGTCTGTACAAAACTTTTCAATATCAAATCAACAATGATTAAGAAATTATTATTTGCCTTTTTTGTCTTATCCTCTATTACAATCTTAGCGCAACAAGGCACCTCTTCTCCATATTCATTTTACGGAATTGGCGAAGTGCGTTTTAGAGGAACAGTCGAAAATCGACTTATGGGCGGGGTATCTATTTTTCCCGATAGTCTTCATGTCAATATTCTCAATCCAGCAACTTATGCAAGCCTAAAATTGACCACTTATACTTTAGGCGGAACATCAAATTACACGAAATTGAATGCTGAACAAAAAAATGAAAAAGCACAAAGAGCAACGTTAGACTATATGGCCGTCGGTATTCCATTAAAAAATGCTGGCTTCGGCTTCGGATTAATTCAATATTCCTCTGTAGGATATCGAATTCGCAACGAAAATATAGATGGAACAGTAAAGAGATATGATGGTACCGGTGGCGTTAACAAAGTTTTTTTTGGTTTTGGGCAGAAATTAACTTCCAATTTAAGTATTGGTATAGATGCTAATTATAATTTTGGAAGAATAGAGACCAGGAACGTTCAAAAAATTCCAGAGGTGCAATTCGGAACGCAAGAGCTGAATACTTCTGATTTGTCGGGATTTAATGTGAATTTAAGCGCCATCTATCAGAGAAAGATAAGTCAGAAATTAAATGTTTTTGGTAGCATTATTTATACTCCTGAAAGTGAATTGCAATCGAAAAATTCAAGATTAATTTCATCTGTCTTGTATTCTGATTTCTTCGATCCACAAGACGTAGATCAATTAGATGAAATTAGGAATTCCTATAAGATTAAACTCCCTTCCAAGGTTACTTTTGGTCTTGGGGTAGGACAAAACAAAAAATGGATGCTCGGCTCAGAAGTGACTTTTCAAAAAAACAGTAGGTTTGGAAATCGTACACCGGACATTTCAAATGTTATTTATAGAGATGCAGTGAAATATAATTTAGGAGGTTACTACATTCCTGATGCGTCGGCATTCTCTAATTATCTGAAGAAAATTACTTATCGAGGTGGATTCCGATATGAAAATACCGGGATGACCATAAATAACCAAGATTTAAAAGACTATGCGCTCTCAGCTGGATTGGGATTGCCCCTTGGCGGTGCCTTTTCTAACGTCAATATAGGTGTTGAATACGGAAAGCGCGGAACTGCAAAAGCCTCATTGGTCGAAGAAAATTACACGAACTTTCTGTTGAGTTTGTCCTTAAATGACCGATGGTTTATCAAAAGGAAGTACGATTAATTTGCCATTAACATAGCATTCAAAGCTTAACACTATTTTGATTTGAAAATCTTTCAACCCACCAAAACGCTATTCTTGTTTTTAGGAACAGGTCTATTCCTAGTGTTAGGGTGTGAAAGTAATTTTAGAGAGGTTCAAAAAATCAACTATTCGGAGTTTGTGCCTAATGGCGAGGCGGACAATTTCAACTTAAAGTACACAGATTCAGGTCGCATTAAGTCAATATTGGTCAGTCCTAAAATGCTTGATTATTCTAACGTAGAATTTCCCTTTACAGAATTTCCCAAAGGAGTCCATGTGACCATGTATGATTCAAAAGGCAAACGCACGTTTATCTCCTCAGACTATGCCGTAATGTTTAAAGGGACTGATTTGATTGACCTTCAAAAGAATGTGGTAATCTCCAATGAAACCGATCAAATGCTCGAAACAACGCAACTTTACTACGACCAGAAGAACGAATGGTTTTTTACTGAAAAAAAGTTTAAATTTACGGATCCAAAAGGTATTTCTTACGGAGAAGGCATCGATTTTAGTAAGGATTTTAAAATTCTAAATTCACAACGTATTAATGGCGAGATAGACCAAGCCGAATAAAATAAACCATGAATTATTTAAAATACACCCAGTACGTATATCTTGTCTTCAGCGGATTTTTTATATACGACGCTTTTTCGAAATTCAATGCAGGAGACTCACCTTGGTTATCTGCAATTATCGCTGCGGTTTCTCTATTTATGTTTTTTTTTAGGAGAAGTTTTGCAAAGAAATTTGAGAATAGAAATAACAACTCCTAGTGCATGGAAATTAGTATTATCATATTATGTCTAATACTAGCGGCACTTTTTTCCGGAATGGAGATTGCTTTTGTTTCGTCAAATAAGATCTACCTTGAAATTGAAAAGAAGCAGCAAAATTTCCTCTCAAAAGTACTAACAAAACTTACCGAAAAGCCATCACAGTTCATCGCATCAATGTTGATTGGAAATACAATCGTCTTGGTTGTTTACGGGTTTTTTATGGGAGAACTTCTAATGAATTGGATTGCTCATTTAGGATTGAATTTAACAAATTTATCCAACGTCTTAATTCAAACTTCTCTTTCTACGCTAATTGTTTTGGTGACAAGCGAATTCATCCCAAAAGTATTTTTTCAAATCTACGCCAATTCTTTCATTAAGTTTTTTGCACTACCCGCGTACTTTTTCTATTTGCTTTTTTACTTCATTTCAACCTTTATCCTCTGGATATCGGACTTTATTTTGAAGCATTTTTTTAAAACAGAAGGCGATTATGTGCCGTTATTTTTTAGCAAAGTCGAACTTGGGAATTATATCACCGAGCAGATGAGTACTGTGGAAGATCAAGAAAACATGGATTCTGAAATTCAGATTTTTCAAAATGCGCTGGAGTTTTCTGGGGTTAAAGCACGGGATATTATGACGCCAAGAACTGAAATCTCCGCTGTGGAAATACATGAATCAGTTTCAGAATTAAGGAATAAGTTTGTTGAAACCGGGTATTCTAAGATATTAGTGCATCAAAATTCGCTAGACGACATATTGGGATACGTTCATTCTTTTGAATTATTTAAAAAACCGAGAAGCATTAAGTCGGTTTTGATACCCGTTGAGTTTGTTCCTGAAACTATTTTGATTAAAGACGTGTTAGAAATTCTCACTAAAAAGAGAAAAAGTGTCGCCGTTGTTTTGGATGAATACGGCGGAACTTCCGGGATGATAACTGTCGAAGACATCGTCGAAGAATTGTTTGGCGAAATTGAAGACGAGCATGATTCCATCGAGGAATTATTAGAAAAAAGAATTGAAGATGATGCGTACTTGTTTTCCGCTCGATTAGATGTTGAATATCTGAATCAAACTTATAAATTGCAGATTCCAGAAAGTGATTCCTACGGTACGTTAGGCGGATACATTGTTTACCACAGTAAAGAAATCCCCTCGCAAGGTGACCAAATCACGATCGATAAAATTCGTTTCACGATTGAAGAAGCCACCAATAAGAAAATCGAAGTGGTTAAAATGAATATCCTAGAATAGAAAATCCAAAAAAAAGAAAATTTCTTGCAAAATATAACCATACAGCTATGGTTATTAAATAGATAATTGTATTTTCGCAAACTGAAATAAAAATTAACACTATAAAAGATGGCAGTTTTACAAAAAATTAGACAACGATCATTACTATTAATTCTAGTTATTGGATTTTCTTTATTAGCATTTATCGTTCAAGATTTATATAATAACGGTGGATTTAATCAAACGTCAAAGTATATCGGAACCGTAAACGACAAGGACATTTCCTTTGAAGAATTTCGAATTAAGGTCAGTAACCTTGAAAAAAGCGGACAACAAGGAATGACTTCTACCCAAGCAGTAAATCGTGTCTGGGATCAAGAAGTTTCTATCGCTTTAGTGACCGCTGAATTTGAAAAACTGGGAATTCATACCAGCGAGAAACACATTCTTGAGGTATTTAAAAATGACCAAAATATTGGGCAAAATCAAATGTTTCAAACAAATGGAGTTTTTGATTTGGCGAAATTTAAAGAATACTTTAAATCAAATCCGGAGCAAGCGCAGTATGTAAAAGACAAGGAAAAAGACGCCGAATTGAATGCTAAATATCAAATTTATAACACTTTGGTAAAAGGCGGATTGTATACAACAGAAAGCGAAGGAAAATTGAAATACGAAATGGAATCGAATAAAGTCAATATGGACTATGTCGCTGTTTTGTACACTTCCATCAAAGATACAGACGTTAAAATTTCAGATGCTGAAATTACAGAGTACATGAAGAAGAACGAGAAAAAATACAAAGCAGAAGAAACTCGTGAAGTGGAATATGTTATGATTGAAGACAAAGCTTCACCTGAAGATGAAAATGAAGTGAAGATGACGGTAAATGCATTGTTAAGCCAACGCGTGGTTTATAATCAAGCGACTGGAGTTAATGATACTTTACCTGGCTTCAACGGTGCTGTAAATCCAATAGAATTTGTAAACGAAAATTCAGATGTGCCATATGATTCGACTTATGTAGCAAAGAAAGATTTGCCAGCGCAATTTGCGGATCAACTATTTGCATTGCCTGCAGGTGAAGTTTTTGGTCCTTATATGAACGGGAACTTATACTGTATTTCTAAAGTAATGGGAAGAAAAGCTGGAGCAAACGCAAAAGCGAGCCATATCCTTATTAGTTATGAAGGAACACAAGTGCCAAACAAAAAAGAGAAAAGAACCAAAGAAGAAGCTAAAGCTAAAGCAGAGCAATTGTTAGTGCAAGCCTTAGCGAATCCATCTTCATTTTTTATCTTGGCAATGACCAATTCTGATGATTCTTCTGCACAACAAGGAGGAGATTTGGGTTACTTCGGGCCAAACCAAATGGTTAAGCCATTCAATGATTTTGTATTCAATAATCCAGTTGGAAAAATTGGTTTGGTAGAAACAGATTTCGGTTTTCACGTAATTAATGTAACTGAAAAGCAAGATGCAATTCGATTGGCAACTATTGCACAAAAAATTGAACCGTCAGAAGCTACAACAGATAAAATATATACCAAAGCGGTTAAATTTGAAATGGATGCTAACGAACAAGACTTTGAGAAAGTAGCAAAAGCAGCCTCTCTTACTGTAAATCCAGCAGTAAAAGTAAAATTGATGGACGAGCAATTTGGTGTAGCCGGAAATCAAAGACAAATAGTGCGTTGGGCTTTTGATTCGAAAACCAATGTGGGTGATGTCAAACGTTTTGAAGTAGTAAATGTTGGAAACGTTATCGCTAAATTGAAAAAAGTAAATGAAAAAGGATTGATGACTGTTGAAGAAGCAAAACCAATGGTTGAACCAATCTTGAGAAATAAGAAAAAAGCAGAAAAAATTGCTGCTAAGATGAAAGGCTCGTCTATGCAAGCAATTGCTACTGCATCTGGAGTAACTGTACAACAAGCAGTAGATTTGACTGTTGAAAACGCAAACATTCCAAATGCTGGTTTTGAAAGAAAAGTAGTTGGAACTGCGTTTGCTATTGGAGTTAATAAGATGTCTGCTCCAATTGAAGGAAACGCTGGAGTTTATGTAGTAAAACCAACGTTGATCACAAAAGCACCTACATTAAAAGATCATAAAGATTAT
>CALPOS020000016.1 GCA_943325255.2 Sphingobacterium thalpophilum | reverse complement strand
CTTCACTCTTCACTCTTTTCTTCAAGCCACCTAATTCCATCGATTACCCGTAAATTGATTCTTCTTCCAATACCACATCATTAAAAAACCCACCAGCGCACCGCCAATATGAGCAAAATGGGCTATTCCACTCGCGCCGCCAAAGATCGATTGTCCGGAAACGCCCAATATCAAATCGACCACCAATAGTCCTGGCACAAAATATTTCGCTTTTATTGGAACTGGAATAAACATCAACGCCAATTCAGCATTGGGAACCATAAAGGCAAATGCGACGAGCAATCCGTAGATGGCACCTGAAGCGCCGACTGCTGGAGAAGCAAATGCACTAGTAAAATTGGTCAATCCAGAGTTTCCTAGTGTGTCGACCCATCGCGTATCTAATTTTCCTTCATTTAACAAAGTGTAAATTTCTGTTTGCGAAAATCCAGCGTCAATCAAAGCGTTTAGCCCGTTATGAAAAAGAAAATAATTAACAAGTGAATGTAGTAACGCTGCTCCCAATCCACAAGAAATATAAAAAAACAAGAACTTCTTTCCACCCCAAAAATATTCTAATGATGATCCAAAAGAATACAAAGCAAACATGTTAAAGGCGATGTGCATAAAGCCACCGTGCATAAACATATGGGTGAGAATTTGCCAATATTCAAATTTGGAATTCTCAAAAAAGAACAAAGAAAGATAATCGTAGGCTTGCTCACCTACAAACAAGGTTCCAGCAAAAAACAAAATATTAATAATAAGCAACTGCTTTACAGTTGGCGTAATCTGCATCATAAGGCGAATTTTTTATCTAAATCTTCCACACTCATCGTGATGAAAGTAGGTTTTTGCAAGGGCGAAACGTTTGGTTCTTTACAAGCAAACAGTCCATTAACAATATTTTCTTGTTCTTTTTCAGTCAAGTACATACCGGCTTTTACAGCTAAGCTTTTCGCCATCGACTTGGCAATGGTGTCATTTTGACTAAAACTATTGCTTGGAATTCCATCATGTAAATCTCCTAATAACTGCTCGAAAATTAAGTTAACTTGGGAATCCGAGACATGCGTTGGCAATCCAGTAATCACAATATGATCGTCTTGGTTGGCATCAAATTGAAAACCTGTATTGGTGAGCGACAATTGTAATTCTTCGATAAGATGGATTTCATTTTTCGAAAAATACAAATGCAACGGAAATAACAATTGCTGACTAGCACCATGTTCAACGGTCATATTCGTCAAGAACTGTTCATATAATATGCGTTGATGTGCGCGCTGCTGATCCACGATAATCATTCCGGATTTGATTGGATTGACGATATACTTCTTCTGAATTTGGTAGGTTTTCTTGATGTCCTTTTCGACTTCTTCTCCGTCAAACAAACTTGATTTTTCCTCATCCTGTTCAAAGTGCATTCCTCCGATGTCGACCAAACTATCGGTATCATCTTTCAATCCGACATATAAGCCTTCCCATGAAGCCGACTCATTTTTCCTTTGATAATGAGAGGTTGTCTTTTCATTCTTTTTTGCAGCCATTTCCGCTGAAAACGGATTGTAATTGCCATCCACTTGAATCGTCGGAATAGACCCCGCCGCATTTTTATAGTGATAAGGTGTATCTAAATTGGCGTCTCGATCAAAATCAAGAATTGGCGCGACATTAAATTGCCCTAAACTATGTTTGATGGTGGCACGTAATATCGCGTACAAGGCTTGCTCATCGTCAAATTTAATTTCTGTTTTTGTCGGATGAATGTTGATGTCGATCGTATTCGTTGGAACGGTCAAATACAAGAAATAACTGGGTTGCGTGCCCTCCCGAAGTATGCCTTCATAGGCATTCATAACGGCGTGATGCAAATAACCACTTTTGATATAGCGATCATTGACAAAGAAAAATTGCTCCCCACGGTTTTTCTTCGCAAATTCAGGTTTGCCAACAAATCCTTCTATTTTTAGAATATCCGTTTCCTCTGAGGCCGGCACCAGTTTTTCGTTGGTTTTTCCAGCAAAAAGTGCCACAATGCGCTGTCTTAAATTGGAAATTGGTAATACAAACACTTCATTCCCATTGTGATAAAACGTAAAATGAATATTTGGATGTGCAAGGGCAACCCGCTGAAACTCATCCATAATATGCCTAAACTCAATAATTTCTGATTTCAGAAAGTTGCGTCGCGCTGGTATATTAAAAAATAAATTCTTAACGGAAAATGAAGTTCCTCTGGGCGTTACGACCACATCTTGAGATACCAATTTACTTCCTTCAATAATGATTTGCGTGCCCAACTCCTCTTGATCTTGCTTGGTTTTTAATTCAACGTGAGCAATGGCTGCAATCGAAGCTAGCGCTTCACCGCGAAATCCTTTGGTATGGAGTTGAAACAAATCTTCCGCCTTTCTAATCTTAGAAGTCGCATGACGCTCGAAACACAATCGTGCGTCGGTAACATTCATACCCTTTCCGTTATCAATCACTTGAATCAGCGATTTGCCAGAATCCTTTATAATTAATTTGATATCGGTCGCTTCTGCATCTACCGCATTTTCCAATAATTCTTTGACCACTGATGCAGGACGTTGCACCACTTCACCGGCGGCAATTTGATTGGCAACATGATCTGGAAGTAGTTGAATAATACTCGACATTTCTACTATTTAGAATTGGGATTAACGCCCAAGTTGACAAATTTAACGAAAATCCACTAGCTTTTACAGCCAAGAATATCATAAAAAGAAAAAACCTACTCGATTAAAGCAGGTTTTACTAGATATTTATAAAACAAGTCTATTCTTCAAGCTGTCGCGGTTGATCCTCAATTTGAGGCTGACCACTCGACAATTCCTGTAAGTTGTTATGTTTGGAATTTAATTTTGATTGTTGACGCAAATACGCCATCTTAATCGCTGCAATAGCGGCCTCTGTTCCTTTATTACCATGAATACCGCCGCTTCGATCAATGGATTGCTGTTCGGTATTGTCCGTTAATACACAAAAAATCACAGCAACATCCGACAATACGTTAAGATCTTTGATTCCTTGAGTAACTCCTTCACAAACAAATTCAAAGTGCATCGTTTCCCCTTTGATAACAGAGCCGATCGTAATTACGACATCGACATTCTGCGTCTCAATCATTTTTTTTGAACCGTAAACAAGCTCAAAACTTCCTGGAACATTCCAGCGAATGATGTTTTGAGGCAACGCACCGCAGTCAATTAATGCACGCTCAGCACCGGAATACAACCCATTGGTAATGGAATCATTCCACTCTGAAACAACAATCCCAAACCGAAAATCTTTCGCATTTGGGATTGTGTTTTTATCGTAATTGGATAAGTTTTTATTTGCAGTAGCCATTTTAATTTAGGATTTGCGATTTAGGATTTTGAATTTAAAACCGAATCATTCTCCTGAAATCTAAAATTATTGAGCCAAACCAATCAAAGCATCTATGGCAGAACCTTCCGGAGAACTTTCGTATTTTTCCTTAATTTCTGTAAAATATTTTAGTGCATCCGCTTTTTTGCCCAAGGCCAATGCCGTTTGACCTGCCTTTTGCAGGAAACGTGGTGTTGTCATGTCGTTCTTGTTCATTTCAGATGCTTTGACATATCTTTCCAAAGCTTCGTTATATTGTTTTTTCTGAGCATAAGCATCTCCAATGGCACCAACTGCTAATACGCTCAAAATCATATCTTCTGATTTGAAATTCTCAAGCGAAGTAATTGCTTCTGCGTATTTTCCTGTATTCAAATAAGAAATTCCAGCGTAGTAGTTGGCTAAATTTCCTGCAGAAGTACCTGAAAATTTATCAGCAATCTCTACAAAACCAAGACTTCCTTTTGCCCCTTTAAGACATACATTAAATAACGAATCAGCGTTTGTAGTTGCATCTACCGCTTTTTGGAAATTTTGTTGCGCTTCAAAAATCTCTGATGCGGCTTCATCCTCTTTAGGCTGAACAATAAATTTTTGGTACAATAAATAACTTACGGTAACCAAAGCAATCGCAGCTACAACTCCAAAAATATACTTTTGATTTTTAGCAACCCAATCTTCAGTTTTTGAAGCAGTTTCATCTAAAGAATTAAAAACACCTGCCGTTGTACTGTCTTTTTCATCAACTTTTACATCTTCTATGTAAGCTGAATCTTTTTCTTCCTTTTCTTTTGGAGCTTTATAACCTCTTTTATTATACGTTGCCATTTATTTTAAATTAGTGAGCCGCAAAAATAAAATTTTTATTCAAACACACGCAAAAAAAATTCATTTAATATTGTTTTTTTTATTGAAAAGCAGGAAATGAATCACAATTCTACATTCTTATCACAAATATTATATTAAAATATTTCGAACGCCCCGATTTAAAAGTATTTTTTCAATAATTTGCACTCGAATTCAAAATCAATTTTGAATAGAAAATACCACCCTATTTTTTAGTAAAAATACCGCATGCATTTAGAATCTATTTCCCTTTTTAATTATAAAAATTTTTCGGATGTCACCTTCGAATTCGACACTAAAATCAATTGCTTCGTTGGGAAAAACGGGGTTGGTAAAACCAATGTTTTGGATGCCATTTACCATCTGGCGTACGGAAAAAGCTATTTCAATCCTTTAGCGGTACAGAATATTAAACATGGTGAAGAATTTTTTGTTATTGACGGCAATTTCCGTATCAAAGAAAGAAGTGAACAAATTGTTTGCAGTTTAAAAAGGAATCAGAAGAAAATCTTGAAACGCAATGGAAAACTCTATGAGAAATTTTCGGATCATGTCGGACTCATTCCGCTTGTCATTATTTCTCCAGCAGACCGCGATTTGATTGTAGAAGGAAGCGAAACCAGAAGAAAATTTATTGACACTGTGATTTCACAATCTGATAGTTCCTATTTGCAACAGTTGATTCAGTATCAAAAAATTCTCCAACAGCGCAACGCATTACTTAAATATTTTGCACTCAATCATGTTTTCGAAAACGATACTTTATCCATTTATAATGAGCAATTAAACCAACTTGGGCATTTCATCTACGAGAAAAGGAAAAATTTCTTGTTAGAATTTACACCGATTTTTAACCAACATCATCAGGAAATTTCGGGCGGAGAAGAAACGGTTCAGTTGGTGTATGAAAGTCAACTAAACGATAAAGAACTTTTGCAATTATTGGAAGAAAGCCTTTCAAAAGATCGTCTGCTAAATTATACTTCTGTCGGAATTCATAAAGACGACTTATCCTTCGAAATAGAGCATTTCCCCATTAAAAAATTTGGTTCGCAGGGGCAGCAAAAATCATTTCTGATTGCGTTGAAATTAGCTCAGTTTGAATTCATAAAAAAACAAAGTGGAGAAAAACCTATCCTGCTTTTTGATGATATCTTTGACAAATTGGATGAAAATCGCGTCAGTAAGATTGTCTCGATGGTCAACAATGATGAATTTGGTCAACTTCTCATTTCTGACACACACCCCGAACGAACGGAGAACATTGTAAAACAAACCCATCAAACCTATAAAATATTTAACCTTTAATTTAAAGGAATAGCTATTTTAAGAATGAATATTTACCTAATTTTGTATCCCTAATCGAAAATTGTCATGAACCTTAAAATCTTTATAGCAACACTTTTTTCCTTCTTAATACTATCTTGCAATGGGCAGAAAAATGATGCTTATGAAAATATAGCACCTGCCACATTTTCTGAGAAAATAAAAGCGATACCTAACGCGCAAATCATCGATGTTCGGACACCTGAAGAGTACAAAAGTCAACACATCGATCAAGCGCAAAATATCAATTGGAACGGAAATGATTTTGAAAGTAAAGTTGCTGCACTTGATAAAAAACAACCCGTATTTGTGTATTGTATGGTCGGCGGAAGAAGCAAGAAAGCTTCTGACAAATTAGTTGAAATGGGGTTTTATAAAGTATATGATTTACAAGGCGGTATCATGAAATGGAATGCGGCAGGCCTTTCAAAACCCAGCGAAAAAATTATTGGAATGTGCTCGCAAGAATACGAAGACTTGCTCAAATCAAAGCCGAAAATCATGATCAATTTTTATGCAAATTGGTGTGAGCCGTGCATCAAAATGAAGCCTTACATTATGAAAATGCAATCTGATTTGAAAGATCAAATCACGATTGTCCGTTTGAACGCTGACGAAAATAAAACCTTGATTTCGGACTTAAAACTAGACGGTCTTCCCGTCATTCTAATTTATGAAAATGCCGTGCTGAAATGGAAACATATTGGTTTCCTAAGCGAAGACGACCTTAAAAAACAACTACAATAATCCGAAAATGCTGTCTAAAGAAACGTTACTTTTTCTAGAAGATCTCAAAGCTAATAATAACCGAGATTGGTTTTTGGCCAACAAGAAACGTTACGAATCGTATAAAGAAGACTACCATCAACTAATCAGAGATTTGCTAGAAATCATGAAACCTCAAGATGCTTCTTTAGCCATGCTTGAAGTAAAAAACTGTACTTTTAGAGTCAACCGCGACATCCGATTTTCTAAAGACAAGTCTCCGTACAAAACGCACATGGGAATTTGGCTGCGTTCAGGCTCACTGCATGCGGAAGCCCCAGGTTATTATGTTCATATCGAAAAAGACGCTTCGTTTGTTGGCGGCGGATTATACTGTCCGATGCCAGAACAAATTCAAAAAATAAGAAAGGAAATCAACTTTTTTTATGAAGATTTACAATCTATATTGAACGATGATTCATTTAAATCAACCTACGGCAATCTAAATAGAGAAGAAAATTCAACTTTAAAAAATCCACCCAAAGGATACGAAAAGGACAATCCTGCCATCGAATACTTAAAGCTGAAAAGCTATACCGCCACTCAAAAAATTAGTAACTCCGATTTGACTAAAAACGATTTTGCCCAAGTCATCAGTCAAAAATTACTCGCGCTTAAACCACTCAACGAATTTATTAATCGTGCTTTAAACGCGGAAGATTAATGGAAAATAAATCTAAAAGAAGAATCCTATTTCTGGGAGAAACGTATCGAGCCGACGCCATAACGTGGATTAATGGGCTAAAGGAATTCGGTGATTTCGAAATTGTAACCTGGGAACTAAAAACTCCAAGCAGCGGTTTTTTTAATCGGGCATTACGTCTTGTAGAATATTGTGGCGCCATGTTCAATATCAATAAACTTGTCCAAACGTATAAGCCAGATATGGTTATTGCGGAACGAACCACCAGCTATGGTTTTCTGGCTGCGTTATGCGGCGTTAAGCCTTCTGCTATTGCGCAACAAGGAATCAGTGATTTATGGCCGGAGAATTCAATATTGATTCCATTCAAGAAATTGATTCAACACTATGCCTTCAAAAAAGCAACGCTCATTCATGCTTGGGGCATTGCCATGACCTACTCGATGAAAAATGCAAACGTCGATATGACTAAGGTAATGGTGTGCCCAAAAGGAGTCGATGTTTCTCGTTTCAAAAGAACCAATACGAAAGAAATCCCGACCATCAAAGCCATTGTGACGCGTTCGTTATTGCCAGAATATCGCCATAGCACCATAATCAAAGCGTTTGAAATTATTCATCAGCAAGGAATTGATTTTACTTTGACAATTGTTGGTGATGGACCGCAATTGGTACATCTAAAACACCTTGCGCAGACACTAAAAATTAGTTCGAAAGTAGTATTTACAGGCCGTATCCCGAATGAAGCACTGCCAAAATTAATGAACCAACATAATTTTTATATCAGTATGCCGACGACAGAAGGGGTTTCTTCTTCGCTGTTTGAAGCGATGGCTATTGATTGCTATCCAATTGTAAGTGATATACTCGGCAATCAGTGCATCATTACCCATCGAGAAAACGGTCAATTGGTTACCGTTGATGATAAAGAAATGTTAGCCAAAGAAATGATTTGGGCATACGAAAATCAAGAGTACCGCAATCAAGTGATTGAAAAAAACAGAAAATTTGTCCACGAAAAAGCCAATTACAAGCAGAATATGAAGATAATAGCAGACCGCTACCACGAGTTAATTACTAATTTTAAAACTCCCTAATGTGCGGTATTAATGGAATTTTGCATTTGCAACCACAACGCAAAGTAGATGAACGTCTACTTACTAAAATGCGAGATGCTTTAGAGCACAGAGGTCCTGACGATAAAGGGATTTTTGTCGATAAAAATATTGGACTCGGGCACCGAAGATTGTCCATTTTAGATGTGACCTCCGCCGGACACCAGCCTTTTCTTTCGGAAGATGGAAGATACGCCATGGTTTATAACGGGGAAATCTATAACTTCAAAGTGTTTTATTCAGAATTAAAATCCAAAGGATTTGAGATAAAGACGCATTCCGATACAGAAGTGTTGATGAAATTATTCCAACTTTATGGACTAAAAATGCTCCCGCGCCTCAACGGAATGTTTGCCTTTGCCATTTGGGATACTTTGGAAAAAAAACTGATTGTCGCAAGAGATCGGATGGGTGTAAAACCACTGTATTACACATTCTACAATGAAACTTTCTATTTTGCCTCCGAGCAAAAAGCACTTTTTACCGCTGGCGTTCCTTTAAAAATGGCGCAAGATGGCATTGAAGAATATATTTTCAATCGGTTTGTCGCTGGAGAGGATACGCTTTTCCAAAATGTGAAGAAAGTGCTTCCTGGACATGCAATGTTCTTTCACGAAAACGGCAAAATTGAGTCAGAAAAATGGTGGGATTTGAAACATGAAATTCAAAACCACGAAATTATCAAAGACCCAGTCGATTGGTTTAGAGCGACTTTCGACGACTCTATTCGACTCCGAATGGTAAGCGATGTTCCCGTTGGCGTACTTTTGAGTGCTGGTCTAGACTCGTCATCGGTTCTTTCTTCATTGCATTCGCAACAATTCAAAGACATCCAAGCATTTACCATTGCATTTAAAGAAGAAGAACACAACGAATCACATCTAGCAAAAAGATTGTCGGAACAATATGAGTATGGCTTCAATAGTATTCAATTGGAAGATGATGATTTGTTTTCGAAATTGCTAACATCGACCTACTTTCAAGATGAACCCTTAATGCATTTGAGCGAACCGCACTTGCTTGGGATTTCACAATTAGCAAAATCAAAAGTAAAGGTATTGTTATCTGGCGAAGGTGCAGATGAACTCATGAGCGGCTACGTTCGGTATAAAGCACTGCAATTTCCGACACTCTTACATTCGATTGCTGCGCTAGGAAACTTGGACGTATTTACCAAAAAGGCGCGATTTGAGAAGTTAATTCGCTATGCCCAAATTAAGGATAATCGAGATCTTGTGATTTTCAATGGCTGCAATATCTACCCGAAAGATATCGCGAAGACTTTTGGAATGAATAAAGTTCCAAAGAACGAATATCGTTACAAAATTTACGAAGAAGCTCAATCGCTTTACCCAAATAATCTAAGACGAAAAGCGTTATATTTTGACCAACATACCTATTTGTGTTCATTGCTCGACCGAAACGACCGTTGTACCATGGGAGCTTCAATCGAATGTCGAGAACCTTTCCTAGACCAAAGACTATTAGCCGGTTTAGGTTCGTTAGACAATAAATGGCTTTTTACGGGTAAAAAAGGAAAATACATTTTAAAAACAGCCATGCAATCGAGGTTGCCTCAGGAAATTTTGTCTTTCAAGAAAGTCGGATTGAGTACACCATGGGGCGATTACATCACAAAAAGCCCTGCATTTAAGGAAGAATTAGAATCATTTTCGAATAGTGATCTCTTTCAAATGCCTTACTTTGAAAATATAAAAGTTAAAAAACTAGTTTCAAATCTTCAAAATGGGGATGCTAAAATGGTTTCGTATATTATGCCACTGTTTATGATGCACATCTGGTTGAAGAACTATGTAAACAAATTTGAGGTCCTTCAAAAAGAAAATAAAATTTCTGATGGTACAATAATGTAATGAAATGACAAAAATTCACACCAACTTCTCACTGAAGAATTTCAACACCTTTGGAATTGAAGCTAAAGCGCGACAGTTTGTTGCTGTAGCTTCAGTAGCAGAATTAACATCTGTTTTGAAACAACACCAAGACGATAAAAAATTTATTCTTGGCGGCGGAAGTAATATGTTGTTGACGCAAGATATCGATGCCTTGGTCATTCACATCGACTTGAAAGGAAAAAAAGTAATTCAAGAAAACGAAGATTACGTTTGGGTTGAATGTCAAGCGGGTGAAAATTGGCACGAGTTTGTGCTGTGGACGCTTGCTCAAAATTACGGTGGATTGGAAAACATGTCTTTAATTCCTGGCAATGTCGGAACAACTCCCGTTCAAAATATCGGAGCGTATGGTGCCGAAATTAAAGACACCATGACTTCGTGTGAAGCCATCAAAATAGATACTTTCGAAACAAAAACTTTTTCTAATGCGGATTGTCATTTTGGATATCGAGAAAGTATTTTCAAACAAGACGTCAAAGACCAGTACATCATCACTTCGGTGGTTTTTCAGCTTACAAAACGCAATCATAAAATCAATACTGCATACGGCGACATTCAATCAGAATTGGCCAAAAATGGTATTGAAAACCCCACTATACAAGACGTTAGTGCTGCGGTAATTGCCATTCGTAAAAGCAAATTACCCGACCCGAAAGAACTAGGAAATAGCGGTAGTTTCTTCAAAAACCCAATTCTATTAAAGTCTGACTTTGAGAAAATTCATGTGCAATTTCCTAACATGAAATACTATGATGTTTCGGAAACAGAAGTAAAAGTCCCAGCGGGTTGGCTCATCGAACAAGCGGGATTTAAGGGAAAACGTTTTGGCGACGCAGGGATTCACAAGAACCAAGCACTTGTTTTGGTAAATTATGGAAACGCCACTGGTCAAGAGATTTTGGCCGTATCGAAAGACATTCAAAAGACCATCTACGAAAAATTCGGAATTCAGATTGAAGCTGAAGTGAACGTTATTTAAGACACAACAGTACTTAAGACAAAAATCTCAAATAGCAAAACTGATGTATATTCCAGATCTTTATAAAAATGAAAATCAAGAGGAAATAACACAATTTCTTGTTGAAAATAGTTTTGGAATCTTGGTGAACCGAACCAATAGCAAATTGTGGGCGACCCACATTCCACTTGAATTGGAACAAACCAAGGACGGAAAATCAATACTTTTTGGCCATATTTCGAAAGAGAATCCACAATGGGAAAGTTTCGAATCGGACGCCAATGTTTTGGCCATTTTTTCTGGTCCCCATAGTTATGTTTCCTCTTCTTGGTACGAAAAAGAAAATGTTCCCACATGGAATTACATCGCCGTGCATGTGTATGGAAAAATCAAAATCATTGAAGGTGAAGCGGTAATAACTTCATTAAAAAAGTTAACCGACAAATACGAGAAAAATTCTAAGAACCCTGTTCGCATAGAAGAATTATCCGAAAAAACGATGCGCCAAGCATCTGGAATTGTCGCTTTTGAAATTGAAATCGAAAGTATAGAAGCAGTAAAAAAAATGTCGCAAAACAGAAATGAAAAGGATTATCATAATGTCATCTCCGAATTAGAAAAAACGGAAAAGGCAAATGCAATAGAAGTGGCAGCAATAATGAAAAAATGTCCGTTTTAGTTTAACCAATCCGCAATCCATTCGGCACTTCCTTGTCTGAAGTCAATAGCACAATGTCATTTTCATCGCCGACTGAACCCAAAACCAAGCACTCGCTAAGGAACTTTCCAATTTGTTTTTTTGGAAAATTGACCACCGCAATGATTTGTTTTCCAATCAAATCCTCCTTTTTATATCGTTTTGTAATTTGAGCAGAAGATTTTTTTGTTCCTACTTCATGCCCAAAATCAATCGTCAATTGATACGCTGGTTTGCGCGCTTCGGGAAAGTCAGCAATAGCTATAATAGTTCCGATTCTCATCTCAACTTTTTCAAAATCAGACCATAACAAACTAAAGTTATTGTTGCTTTCCATTTTGTCTCTTAAATATTTATATCCATTGCCTTTCAAAAGTACATTTTTGCAACCATAATTTTGAGATTGCAAAGCAGATAAATTCAAACCTGTATAGTTTTTATAACATTCGACTGTACTCTAGTTTCATATATTTTTATACATTTAGTGCAAGGATTTGATCCTTCATCAGCAAGCTTGTCGAAATATGAATATCTATCACATCAGCGCTGAATGTTATCCTGTTGCCAAAGTAGGCGGATTAGGAGATGTCGTTGGCGCTTTACCGAAATATCAAAATCAATTAGGACATCGCGCGCGCGTAGTGGTTCCTTCCTACAATAACGCTTTCTTTCAAAAAACAGCCTATGATGTGGTGCATGAAGGCCAATTGAAATTGGGCCATTTTCTTTTCTCGTACGCTATATTGAAAGAAAAAACCAATCAACTGGGATTTGAGTTGTACCAAATCGCCATTCCAGAATTGTTCGACCGGCCGAATGTTTATTCTTATGAAGACGACACAGAGCGCTTTCTTTCATTTCAAATTGCTTTTTTGAATTGGCTCGTCGAAACCGATCAACTTCCAGACATAATTCATTGTCACGATCATCATTCCGGCTTGATTCCGTTTATGGTGCAGCATTGCTATAATTACCAAAATCTGGAACGAACTCCGACATTAATTACTATTCATAACGGACAATATCAAGGTTGGTTCGGCAACGATAAACTGCATTACTTGCCACAATTTGATCTATACAAAATCGGCTATTTAGAGTGGAATGGCATGGTTAATCCACTCGCTTCCGCCATCAAATGTGCGTGGAAAGTAACCACCGTTTCACCAAGTTATCTCGATGAAATTAGCAATCGCGCCAATGGTTTAGAGAATTTACTGCGATGGGAACGACCAAAATCTCTTGGTATCTTAAACGGCATTGATACGGAAGTTTGGAATACCAAAACCGATCCGTTATTGCACGCTAATTACACTTTGAAAGACTTCAAGAAGGGAAAAGCGTCGAACAAAGCATTCTTATGTGAGCAGTTTAATTTAGATCCGTCAAAACCACTTTTCACTTTTATCGGACGATTGGTGGATGAAAAAGGTGCGGACTTGCTGCCACAAATTTGCAGCGTGGCGCTCAATCAGCATCCGCAAGAAATCAATATATTGATTTTAGGTTCCGGCAATCCGACCGTTGAACGAGAACTGGAAGGTTTGAAACATTTTTATTACGGAAATTATAACGCTTACATTGGCTATAATGAAAAACTAGCGCATATTTTGTATGCTGGCGCCGACTTTTTACTGATGCCCTCTCGCGTGGAACCTTGCGGTTTGAATCAGATGTACGCGCTACGTTACGGAAATATTCCAATTGTTCGACGAACCGGCGGTTTAAGAGATACTGTTGTCGATATGGGCGATGGTGGTTTTGGAATTTGTCACAACGACACCAGTGTATTTGATGTTTGTCATTCTATTTCCCGTGCAGTCGAATTATTTCATGACACCAAAAAATTCGACGACATTCGAAAAAAAATTCAGCAAATTGACCATTCTTGGGATAAAGTGGCAGAAGAATATATTGAAGTATATCAATCATTAAAAATGTAAAGAAATGAATAAATCAACTTTAGCTATCATCTTGGGTGGCGGACAAGGTTCACGATTAGCGCCATTAACAGAAACAAGGTCAAAGCCAGCGGTTCCCATTGCTGGTAAATATAGATTAGTAGATATTCCGATTTCAAATTGTATCAATTCAGATATTAAAAGAATGTTTGTATTGACACAATTCAACTCGGCTTCTTTAAATCAACACATAAAAAATACCTATCATTTTAGTCATTTCAGCACGGCTTTCGTTGATATTTTGGCGGCCGAACAAACGCCAGATAACCCGACCTGGTTTCAAGGAACTGCCGATGCGGTCCGACAATGTATGCAACACTTTATGAATCACGACTTCGATTATGCATTGATTTTATCGGGTGACCAATTGTATCAAATGGACTTCAATAAAATGATCAAAGCCCATCACGATAGTGGCGCAACCATTACAATTGCAACTTTACCGGTAAATTCAAAAGAAGCACCCGAATTTGGAATTTTAAAAACCGATGAAAACAGTTTTATTTCATCGTTTATAGAAAAACCAGCGGCTGATTTATTACCGCAATGGACTTCCGAAGTGAGTGACGAAATGAAAGCAGAAGGTAAATTGTATTTGGCCTCGATGGGAATTTATATTTTCAATAAAGAATTATTGGTTGAAATAATGAAAAATCCGAATACCAAAGATTTCGGAAAAGAAATTATTCCACAATCAATAGGCAAAGAAAAAATACTGAGTTATCAATATGAAGGCTATTGGACTGATATCGGTAACATCGACTCGTTTTTTGAGGCCAATTTGGGATTAACGGATGATATTCCGAAATTTAACTTGTTTGATAATTCGAGTAAAATTTACACGAGAGCGCGGGTTTTGCCACCATCGAAAGTGACTGGAAGTTCAACGATTGACAAGTCCATAATTACCGAAGGTTGTATTATTAACGGAACGACCATTGAACATTCTGTGATTGGCATTAGAAGTCGCATTGGTTTTGGGTCAACAATCTTGAATTCCTATTTGATGGGAAATGACTATTATCAAAATATTGATGAAATCCGAAGCAACATCGCCAACAACATTATCAATGTCGGCATTGGCGAACGCTGCTTTATAAACAACACGATTGTAGACAAAGACTGTCGTATTGGCAATGATGTGCGCCTTAACGGTGGTAAACATCTAGCGGACACCAACACGCCTTTATATACCGTAAAAGACGGAATCATCGTGGTAAAAAAAGGGGCGATATTGCCTGATGAATTCACGGTGGCGTAATGAATAAATCTTTAATAATCAGATAAAATGAAAACAAAACTGTTGGCATTATTGCTTTTTATGTTGGTCAACGAAACATCGTCTGCACAGTATTCTCCTATGTTAACGGACAACCCAAAATGGACTATTTTTTATAGTGGGTGGAAAGGCGAAACCGGAACTTATACCATTACGCAGGGCGAAGATGTGGTTGTTGGTCCGCATACCTATAAAAAGTTTATTGATCCGTTCTTTGGCAATATGGAGTTTTTGCTTCGTGAAGATATTGATAACAAAAAAGTTTATAAAATTGTTGATGGTAATGAAGTTCTTTTCCTTGATTTTAACCTTCAGTTGGGAGATCAATTTGCCATCGGTGGTTTAGTAGATTATACAGTCTCAGCCATCAATGATATTAGTGTCAATGGCGGACTGAGAAGGCAATTGAGATTACATCAATCTTCTGGATCGTGGCCTGATGAAATTTGGATTGAAGGCGTCGGAAACAGAACTTACCCCTTTTGGAACTTCTATGAACTGTTTTCTGATCCTATATATTTTATGAAATGCAGTTTCAAAAATGATGTCAATGTTTTCAATCTAGGATTATACAATAACGACATCGCTACAGATTGTCAGGCTTTGGGAGTTAATGGATATAATGATGCTTCGTCGAAAATAAGTTTCACCCCCAACCCATTTCAAACTGATCTAATGATTTCTTCTGAATTGAGTTTCAATAACACAACATTAAAAATGTACAATGCGATGGGGCAAATCGTGAAGCAAATCGATCATTTGAGTGGCAATAAAATTGCACTTACTAGAGATCATTTGACTAGCGGATTGTATTTGATTCAGTTGTTTGAGAATGGGAAGTTAGTAACTTCCGAAAAAATACTAGTTAATGATTAGTTCATAGAAATCTATAAAACCTGAACTAAATTCATTGTAACTTCATAAAAAAAACATCCTACTATTGGGATGTTTTTTTATTTAAGATTTTAATTGAATTACAACTGCGCGTAAATATAATTCGAAATACTAGCCATTTGAATATCGCTCAAATGCGCTTTTCCCTGCATTGATACTAAAATAGGCGCCCAGTTTTCTTTAGAATAGTCCTGCGGTTTAAACAGGTCGTGGCATTTGGCACAATTGTTTTCATACAAATCTTTTCCTTCTGCGAGCGCGGGAGTCATTACCAATGACTTCGCTTCGTTTGTTGGAGCAGCCGCTACTGTTTCCTGTTTTGCTTTCTCGTCAGTTGATTTCTTTGCTGTAGTTGAACTTACTGCTGCTGGTGTTCCGCATGATGCGAATAAAGCAAAAGCGGCAATTCCAAAAAGGTAAATAGATTTCATTTGTCAAGTATTTAGATTGTAAATATAAAAAAATCCCAATAGCATGTACCATTGAGATTTATTTTATGAATATAAAAATTGTTCTTTGCTGCTTATTTTACGTCCATCAATTCAACGTCAAAAACTAGCGTAGCATTTGGTGGAATCACACCGCCAGCGCCTCTAGATCCGTAACCTAAATGCGATGGAATCACAAATCGCGCCTTGTCACCTACTTGCAATAACGCTATTCCTTCGTCCCAACCTTCAATCACATTACCTTGTCCTAATGGAAATTCGATTGGTTTTTTTCTAGTGTAGGAAGAATCGAAAACTTTTCCGTTTTCTAACGAACCTGAATAATGAACAGAAACCGTTTTGCCATTTTCTGCTTTCTTACCGTTTCCTTTTTGGATCATTTTATATCGCAAACCGCTTTCTGTTTTTTCGAAACCAGCGGCTAATTTTTCCATAGCGGCTTCCGCTTCTGCTCTTGCTGCTGCTTCCCTTTTCGCGCGTGAACCTTCGAAAGTTCTAAAGGCTTCGATGGCATTCCATTTTTCTGCTTCTGCTCCTACTCTAATTATTTCAACGCTATCTAAAGAATCACCTTGTGCAATAGCATCTACAACGTCTTGTCCTTCGATTACATTTCCAAAAACCGTATGTTTGTCATCCAACCATGGTGTTGCCACGTGCGTGATAAAGAACTGAGAACCGTTGCTTCCTGGTCCTGAATTCGCCATAGATAGAACACCTGGAGTGTCGTGACGTAAATCTTGGTGAAACTCATCGTCGAAATTGTAACCAGGTCCACCTGTTCCGATACCTTGTGGACAACCACCTTGTATCATAAAATCTGGAATCACACGGTGAAATTTCAGTCCATCGTAATATTTGTTCCCTTGTGGCTTTACTTTATTTTCTAAATTTCCTTCTGCCAATCCGACAAAGTTTCCAACCGTTCCTGGTGTTAAATCGTGCGTTAGTTTTACTAAAATCGCACCTTTTGCAGTGTTGAATTTAGCGTATATCCCGTTTTCCATTTTTGTGTTTTTAAATTGTGGGGCGAAATTACGAATTTAATTAGATAATTTGAAGCTTTGGAAATTTACAAATGGATGATAGCACACAGATAATCCTGATGGGACTGATTATTGCAGATTTTCTGACAAGTGCTCATTGGGATGAAGTTGCCCTAGCCCCGATAGCAGTGGAAATCCTTTTGTGCCAGGAAAGCCCTTCGACTGCGCTCAGGGTGACAAGCACAAAAGATTGTAACGTATAGCGGGAATTGCTCCTAAAAAAACTTCGTACATTTGTTGACCAAAACTGCAAAACAATGCGCATCGACATTATTACCGTTTTACCCGAATTACTGCGGAGTCCGTTTGAGGCTTCGATTATGAAACGTGCCATCGACAAAGGTTTGGTGGAAGTGCACATTCACAACTTGCGCGATTATACGACCAATAAACAAAAAAGTGTAGACGATTATCCGTTCGGCGGCGGCGCTGGCATGGTGATGATGGTGCAGCCGATAGATGCTTGCATTACCCATTTGAAGAGCGAACGCGAATACGACGAAATCATTTATATGACGCCTGACGGGGAAACTTTGGATCAGAAAATGGCGAATACCATGTCGATGTTGGGCAATATTATCATTTTGTGTGGACACTATAAAGGCGTCGATCAACGTGTTCGGGATCATTTCATCACCAAAGAAATATCGATTGGCGACTACGTTTTGAGCGGCGGTGAGTTGGGTGCTTTGGTGCTGTCAGATGCATTGATTCGATTGATTCCCGGTGTTTTGAGCGATGAGACTTCGGCGTTGACGGATAGTTTTCAAGATGGTTTGTTGTCGGGACCAATCTATACGCGACCAGCAGATTATAAAGGTTGGAAAGTTCCTGATGTTTTGACCAGCGGCCATTTTGCGAAGATTGACAAATGGCGGGAAGATAAAGCGTTTGAGCATACGAAAAATCGCAGACCAGATTTATTAGAATAATTGACAATTGATAATTGATAATTGATAATTAGGATTACTTGTTGATAATGAGATTGTTGAAACTTTAAGTTGTTTGTTATTTTTTTTTAATTATCCATTGTTAATTATCAATTATTAATTACATTTGCGCCCACTTAGACCAACCTCTGGCGAAACTCGTGCATGTTGCTCTGATTTAAAACCATAATTAAAACAATTATCATGGCAGATTTAATGAAATTCGTTCAAGACGAATTAGTTGCAAGAAAAGACTTCCCTGAATTCGGAGCTGGAGACACGATTACAGTGTATTACGAAATTAAAGAGGGTGAAAAAACAAGAACTCAGTTTTTTAAAGGAGTAGTTATTCAAAGAAGAGGTTCTGGTAATACAGAAACTTTCACGATTCGTAAAATGTCAGGAGCTATTGGAGTTGAGCGTATCTTCCCAGTAAATTTACCTGCGTTGCAAAAAATCGAAATCAACAAAAAAGGTCACGTTCGTAGAGCTCGTATTTTCTACTTTAGAGAACTTACTGGTAAAAAAGCGAAAATTAGAGATAAAAGAAGATAATTACTTCTTGAAGTTTTCAGAAAGTCCCAATGTTATGTTGGGACTTTTTTTTTGACAATTAAATGAGTTTGGTTTTGACATTTTCTCAAAATACGTTACTTTGATTATCATATTCATAATTCAATCGATTACGCTTTGGATGTAAATCACTATGAACTTGATTTTATTATATTTGCTTCCACAAAATTTACGAATACTAAAATGCAATCTTATGGCAAAAATTAAAGTAGCTAATCCAGTTGTTGAATTG
>CALPOS020000015.1 GCA_943325255.2 Sphingobacterium thalpophilum | reverse complement strand
GACAATACGACCATGTTGACCTCTGAAGAACGACTTTTCTCGTTCGGAGAAAGCTCGATGTTCCTGATTAATTCGAGAGAAAACAACTTAGTAATCGCCCAATTGGCTGATATTGCTTTGGAAAACAGATTTTTCATTTCCAATTCAGAGCTATTCAGAATCATGGCAAATCCCGATTAAAGGAGGTTAGTCGGCAGTTCATTTGACTTCACTATTCTATATTTTTATTTGAGTTAAATACGTACTTTTGCGACTCGAATTCAGAAAAAATGATTATCCAAAAAACACGAGAAGAAATTGAATTAATGCGCGAAAGTGCGCTCATCGTTTCTAAAACTTTAGGAATGATTGCAGGCGAAATCAAGCCTGGCGTTACTACATTATATCTAGACAAATTAGCAGAAGAATTTATTCGTGATCACGGAGCAGCCCCTAGTTTTCTTGGACTATATGGATTTCCGAATTCGCTATGTATGAGTCCAAATGCTCAAGTGGTGCACGGAATCCCAAACAACAAACCTCTAGAAAGCGGCGATGTAATTTCGGTAGATTGCGGCGCTTTCAAAAACGGTTATCACGGCGATCACGCTTATTCGTTTGAAATTGGAGAAGTCGCCCCGGAAAAAAAAAAACTACTTCAAGTTACCAAAGAATCGCTTTACGTCGGAATACGTGAATTCAAATTAGGAAATCGCGTAGAGGATGTGGGCAATGCCATTCAAAAATATACCGAATCGCATGGCTACGGCGTGGTTCGTGAACTGGTTGGACACGGTTTAGGACAGAAAATGCACGAAGATCCAGAAATGCCTAACTACGGTAAACGCGGTCGTGGAAAATTATTTGTAGAAGGAATGGTCGTGGCGATTGAGCCGATGATCAATATGGGAACGCGCAATATCAAACAACTCAAAGATGGTTGGACGATACTCACCGCCGACGGAAAACCAAGTGCCCACTTCGAACATGATGTCGCAATTATTGATGGCAAACCTGAGTTGCTCTCGACATTTGCCTATGTCTATCAAGCGCTCGGAATCGTTAGCAATGAAGAAGATGAATTTCGCAGACAACCTTTGGTACTCTAATGAAAAAAATTTTTAAACTTATTTTGAACACCATTCCCAGACCAATCCTGATCCGATTGAGTTATGTGGCTCGACCAATATTGGCTTTTTTGCTGCGCGGAAAAACGTACACTGATCCGATTGATGGGAAGAGTTTTCGCATGTTTCTTCCCTATGGATATGGAACGCAGCGGAATAATGTTCTTTCGCCTAGCACGCTGTCGCTAGAAAGACATCGTTTGCTTTGGTTGTACTTGAAAAACGAAACGGACTTTTTTCAATCTGAACTCGATTCAGATTCTGTTCATCAAAACAAAATAACGGTAAGATTACGAGATGCCGAAACGAATTCAGCATTAAAAGTATTGCATTTCGCTCCCGAACAAGCGTTTTACATGTTGTTTAGAAACCAAAAAAACTTAGATTACACTACAACAGATTTACTTTCTCCCTTGGCAGATGTCAAGGCAGACATCTGCAATTTGCCCTTTAGCGATAGCACCTATGACGTCATTCTTTGTAACCATGTTTTAGAACATATTCCTGACGACACCAAAGCCATGCAAGAACTATATCGCGTTCTGAAACCAGGCGGAATGGGCATTTTTCAAATCCCGCAAGACCTCAATAGAGCGACGACTTTTTCAGACGATTCCATTACAGATCAAAAAGAAAGGTCAAAAATATTCGGGCAATACGACCATGTTAGAATTTATGGCAGAGACTATTTCGACAAACTAAGAAGCATCGGTTTCGAAGTCAACGAAGTAGATTATACCTCAGAAATTGCTGCCGATTTAGTCGAAAAATATTGCTTGGCAAAGGGCGAAATTATTCCAGTTTGCACAAAAAAATAATCCCATAAAAAAGTTAACAGGAAGTGTTTTAAAATCATTATTTTAGTACATTTAGCTTCTAAAAAACTGTTTTATGAAAAATTCGATTTTTACTTACTTACTCCTATTATTTGTCACGACGACAGCAACTGCACAACCGGAGAAGGAAATAGCCCCACCATTTCATATTAAAACAATTACGTTTGTTCAAAACAAACAAAATATGGTTCCGGTTTTTCAATTGGGCGATTCCTTTCAGTTGCAATTTGATGATCTACACGGGAACGAAGCGAATTATTACTATCAAATTGTGCATTGCGATTACGATTGGAAGCAATCCCAACTTTCTGTAAATGAGTATTTGAGAGGTTTCGACAATCAACGAATTATCGACTACACCAATTCATATAACGCACTTCAACTTTATTCCCATTATCGAATTCAATTTCCAAATCGAAACACACAGTTGATCGTGAGCGGTAATTATATGCTCAAAATAGTAGACGAAAATGGCGATCTTGTTTTCTCCAGGAAATTTATTATCTATGAGAATATTGTAACAGTTCCACTTCAAGTGAAAAGAGCCCGAAATATTGCAGAAGCCAACTACAAACACAATCTTGAATTTTCTGTTAAGTCGACAACGATAACGTTTCAAAGCCCGTTAAGTAATGTAAAAGTGCTATTACTTCAAAATGGAAAATTAAATTCTGCAATCACCAACGTAAAACCAATGTTTACAATCGGAAATGATTTGATATATAAATATGATACTGAAACACAATTCTGGGGCGGAAATGAGTTCCGTTATTTTGAAAACAAAGACATTCGAGCGGCTACAAATAACGTGGCAAGAATCGATTCTCAAGGCGGCGTGTATAACGCTTACCTTTATACAGACGAAGCCAGAGCCAAAGAACCTTATACGTTTAATCCTGATTATAACGGTAATTTCTTAATCAATAATCTCAATGTGGCGACTAGCGAGATTGAAGCGGATTACGCTTGGGTTTATTTTACTTTGTCTGCTCCGTCATTTTACGAAAAAAAAGACATTTATGTTAATGGGATGTTTAACAATTACGCCATGAACGCAGAAAGCAAAATGGACTATAACGCCGAAAAAGCGGTGTTTGAAAAAGCTATTATGATTAAACAAGGTTTTACCAATTACCAATATGTCGTCGCAGATAAAAGCGGGAAAATAGACAACGCTAATGCCATTGACGGCAACTTTTTTCAAACCGAAGACAATTATTTTGCCTTAATTTATTACAAAGAAAACAACCAACGCTACGATCGCATCATTGGAAAAGCGGTCGCGAGTTCCACAGACATTATTAATTAAGAAAATTTAACTTTAATTTATCTTCTAAAGTTGATTTTTTAGTAAATTTGAACTGGATTTTCGAAAAATACTACCATGGTTTCTCAAATAACAAGAGGTATAAAAATTTCAGTTTTAACGAATTTTGAAGGCACGTACTTCAAAAATCACAAGATTCATTTTGCCTTTAGCTACGAAGTTTCTATTGAAAATCACAGTAAAGATTCCGTTCAACTCACCTCAAGACACTGGGAAATTTACGACTCTCTAAACGATAAAGAAGTCGTAGATGGCGAAGGGGTAATTGGTAAAAAACCAGTGTTAAAACCCGGCGAGATTCATACGTACAGTTCGGGCTGTTTGCTCTCTTCTCCATTTGGCGCAATGCACGGTCATTTTAATATGATCAATTTTACCTCTGCCAAAAACTTTAAAGTGATTGTACCAACCTTTAAATTGAGTGCTCCTTTTGCGCTGAATTAATAACCTAAATCGCGAGCACATCAAAATTCTTAACCATGATGAAACTAACATATATTTTACTTATTCTAGTTTCAACTGTTGCCGCGCAAAGCAAAAAAATTAATTTCTTTGGGACAGAATTTGCCGTGAACAATGCATGTATAGTAAATGAATCGAGTGCCAGATATGATAAAAACGCTATGATTTGGATGGATGCACCACCAAAAATGATGCGCAACACTATGGTTTCGATGATCAAAAATAAATTCAAAGAAAATAATATAAAGGAAGTTAAGGACGACGCATTTAAAGTTACTTTACTCAAAAATAGTTGGGAAGGCAGACTATCCGCGTTCAAAAAAGAAGGCAACGATAGCATCACCAATTGCGTCGAACTTTATGGTCATTACAAAGATGAGGAACGATTGCTGATCTTAATATATAGAACAGCAAGACTTGAAGCCTTTCGTATCCCAGCGTACTTTAATTTCCTTGCAAAATAACCTTTGAACTGAATTTTATAATTAGCCCTTTTTTAAGATTTACGTCGTACTTTTGCAATCTATTTTTAACTTACAACACAGAACAACCAAAACATACAAATATGCTCAAAGGATTCTTTCATGTGCCCAAAGCAGTTAACGAACCTGTAAAATCGTATGCGCCCAATTCGCCAGAAAAAGTAGCCGTTTTAGCCGCTTACAAAAAAATGTGGAACGAAAAAATTGAAGTGCCGCTTTACATTGGAAGCGAAGAAATCAAAACTGGAAATACACGAACCATGTCGGCACCACATGACCACCAGCACATTGTTGGAACGTATCATTTAGCCGAAAAAAAACATGTCGAGAAAGCCATTGCCAATGCATTGGAATCAAAAGCCAAATGGGCAAATATGGCTTGGGAACAACGTGCAGCCATTTTCCTTAAAGCTGCCGAATTAATCGCTGGACCTTATCGCGCTCGTATCAATGCGGCGACAATGATCGCACAATCTAAAACTATTTTTCAAGCCGAAATAGATGCGTCTTGTGAACTCATCGACTTCTTACGATACAACGTCGAATTCATGACGCAGATTTATAACGATCAACCAAAGTCAGATTCTGCAGTGTGGAATCGACTAGAATATCGTCCCTTAGAAGGGTTTGTTTACGCCATTACACCGTTCAATTTTACGGCCATTGCGGCTAATCTTCCTGCAAGTGCAGCGATGATGGGAAATGTGGTCGTTTGGAAACCTAGCGACAGCCAGGTATTTTCTGCTAAGATTATTATCGATATTTTTAAAGAAGCTGGGCTTCCTGACGGGGTGATCAATGTTGTTTTCGGCGATGCTCAAATGATTAGTGAAACTGTATTTGCAAGCAGAGATTTTGCGGGTGTTCATTTTACGGGCTCTACGCATGTTTTCAAAGACATTTGGAAAACCATCGGAATGAATATCCATCACTACAAAACTTATCCACGAATTGTTGGCGAAACAGGAGGAAAAGATTTTGTCATCGCACATCCAAGCGCCAATGTAAAGCAAGTTGTTACAGGAATTGCTCGTGGTGCGTTTGAATTTCAAGGACAAAAATGTTCTGCCGCTTCAAGAGCCTACATTCCGAAAAGTTTGTGGAATGACGTGAAATCACAATTGATTACCGACGTAAAATCGATGAAAATGGGTTCGCCAGAAGACTTTGGTAACTTTATTACGGCGGTTATTCACGAAGGTTCGTTCGATAAATTAGCAAGTTATATTGACCAAGCAAAAAAAGAAAGCAACGCCGAAATTATTATAGGTGGTAACTACGATAAATCAAAAGGCTACTTCATAGAGCCTACCGTTATTGTAACTACAGATCCAAAATACACCACCATGGAAACGGAATTATTCGGTCCCGTGATGACCATTTATGTATATGAAGATTCTCAATGGAGTGAAACATTAAAATTGGTCGACCAAACCTCAGAATACGCATTGACTGGCGCAGTATTCAGCCAAGATCGCTATGCCATTGAAGAAGCAACGACTGCATTACAAAATGCTGCTGGTAATTTCTACGTTAATGACAAACCTACTGGAGCCGTCGTGGGCATGCAACCTTTTGGTGGCGCAAGAGCTTCTGGTACGAATGATAAAGCTGGATCAGCGCTAAATTTATTGCGCTGGGCGTCTCCAAGAACAATCAAAGAAACCTTTGTTACTCCAGAAGATTATCGTTATCCGTTTATGGGGGAATAGTTGAGAGATACCTTAAGCCTAAACAATTGTGTTAGGCTTTTTTAATGTGTTGAGTATAAGAAATATTTATTACTTTAGACGCGCTATTTTAAATCAATATTTATGAAAACCAAATTACTTCTTGTTGTGCCGTTCCTCTCCTTACTGTGTGCAGCGCAATCACCTATTAATTCCTACTATCCCGCAAACGGATCTGAATTTGTCGTTCTTACTACCACATCAGAGGTAGACCAAATCCCAGCTGGCGCTAATGCTACATGGAATTTTACATCACTAGTTGCAATAGGGACTTCTGTCGATAACAACCTACTGCCGACAGGCGAGGAAATTGCTATTTTCCCAAATACTACTACAAATACAGCTACGACATCAACTATTGGCGACGGTGTCTCAATCTCCAATATCTATTCGAAAGAAAACGCAGGTCAAGTTTCAATTACGGGACTTATTAACCCACAAATTGAACTCAATTTTGCTACTAACAATGCGTTAATTGGTACGTTCCCATTAAATTACGGATATTCAAATGTTGATGATTTAGAGGGAACTTTTACTTCTGGAGGCTTCAGCGGTGGCGTTGAAGGAACTATTACTAACAGTGTTGACGCCTACGGAACCCTAAACATCGACATCAATGGTGAAGGACTTGAAACGTATCAGGTTACCAGACTAAAATCAGTCCAAAACGTAGCTCTGAACTTTGGCATCTTCGGGAACATCGGTACCATCGACCAAACCATTTACTATTACTTCGCTGATTTAGGTTATCTTTCCCCCATTTTTAGAACTTCTGAAACCGTTGTAAATGTGCCTTTACAAGGCATCAACAATGAAACTTATAATCAAATGGAGAAATATAACGCACCATTGGGACTTTTTGAAACATCCAAGATCGCTGGCTTAAGCTTGTTTCCAAATCCAACGCAAGACCAACTGCATATTGATAGCAAGGATAGCGAAATAAAAGAACTTACCATCTCTGACATGAGTGGTAGAATCGTATTTCACCAAAATGGTAATGTAGTAACACTTTCACTCGGGAACTTACAAAATGGAATTTACAACGCAACCATTGTAACGACTTCAGGATCAAAAACCGAAAAAGTAATAAAAAACTAAGTCTGTTTTTTACGACTCTCGTTCAAAAACAAAAACCCATAAAAATCACATTTTGTGGGTTTTTTTAATGCGCTTACATGACGCTTTAAGCCTTAAACTTCAAAGGCAAATGCACCACTTTTTTAGTTTCGAAAAATTCATCATCAAAAAAATCTGCGATTGCATATTCGGTTGCTTTAGGAAAATCCTTGAGTTCTTCGGTTAAATCGCCGCCTTTTAGATATAAAATGCCATTTTTCAATTCGTGTTTGTTTTGCTTTTTGATTTTGTCTTTCACCCACGAATAAAAATCGGGCATATTGGTAACCGCTCGGCTAACAATAAAATCGTAATCACCTTTCGCATTTTCTGCACGAAGTTGCTCCGCCTTCACATTTTTTAATCCCAACGCATCGGCAACCGATTTCACAACATTGATCTTTTTCAAGATGACATCAATCAAATAAAACCGAGTTTCCGGAAATAATATCGCCAACGGAATTCCCGGAAAACCTCCGCCAGTTCCGACGTCCAAAACATAGGTGCCAGGCTCGAATTTTTGAATTTTGGCGATGGCAAGAGAATGCAAAACATGCTTCAAATATAATTGGTCGATGTCTTTTCTTGAAATCACATTAATTTTGGCATTCCAATCCAGATATAAGCCCTCTAATTTCCTAAACTGCTCAATCTGATTTTCCGTAAGATTTGGGAAATACTTCAGAATTTCTTCCATGCTTTGCTTTTTTTAACAAAAGTAATACTTTAGTGTTGAAATATTTATAGGAACTTTGGCAAAGCAAAAACTAATAATAAGTACCTTTGCTACTTAAGCACATTCTATGAATAATACAGTTCCTACTTTTTCAAATCAAGATAATCTGAAATTTTTCAGAACCTTAAATTCCAGAGTCAATAATTATTTTAAAGAAAACAACATCCCTAAAACAGGGAATTGGAAAATCCATCTTAAAACAGTCATTCTCTTTACCATTTTTCTAACACCGTATTTCCTCATTCTTACACTCGACATGTCTATTTGGTTTCAACTTTTGTTGAATATCCTCATGGGAATTGGCATGGCTGGTATCGGAATGAATGTTATGCACGATGGCAATCATGGCGCGTATTCTTCTAAATCATGGATTAATAAATTTATGGGTGGAAGCATCTATGTTTTAGCAGGAAATGTATACAACTGGCAAGTGCAACACAACGTTTTGCACCACACATACACCAATATTCTAGGTCATGATGAAGATCTAGACGCGGGTAGAATTATTCGTTTTTCTCAAAATGCAGAATGGCGTCGTTTCCATAAATTTCAGCATTACTATTCCTTCTTTTTA
Organism: Sphingobacterium thalpophilum; assembly: GCA_943325255.2. Classification (GTDB taxonomy): domain Bacteria; phylum Bacteroidota; class Bacteroidia; order Flavobacteriales; family Flavobacteriaceae; genus Flavobacterium. The sequence goes on along the minus strand of CALPOS020000015.1, from coordinate 10,804 downwards.
TATGGTTTGTTAACTTTCAATTGGTCCCTTACTACCGATTTTAAACAAATGCGTGCGTATTTAAAAAGAAAATTGTCCTACGGTGAACCACAAAGCCCAACAAAATTATGGACCGTCTTAGTCATAACCAAAATAATCTACGCGCTCATCTGGGTGGTATTGCCTATCGCTTTTGGTGTGATTTGGTGGAAAGTTCTTCTAGGGTTTTTCGTAATGCATTACACCGCTGGTTTGATCTTAAGTATTGTTTTCCAATTGGCTCACGTCGTTGAAGAAACCGACAATCCAATTCCAAACGCCAACGGTGAAATGGAAAACACTTGGGCCATTCACCAACTATATACCACAGCGAACTTTGCTCCGAAAAACAAAATCGTCAATTGGTTTACAGGTGGACTAAATCATCAAATCGAACATCATTTGTATCCGCATATTAGTCACATTCACTATGGCAAAATTTCACAATTTGTCAAACAGACCGCAGAAGAATGTAATTTGCCCTATCACGAATTTAAGACCATGCGAAGTGCCGTACTAGCACATTATAAGCATTTGAAAGACTTGGGACAAAACCCACAAATAGCCTAAAAAATAAAGACGCTTCTACAGCGTCTTTTGCTTTTAGCCATTTTCAGCAACTCTTTAAAAGTACCTTATGAATCACCTTCTTTCCGACAGAATTAATAAGTTATCAACCTCTCAAACCTTAGCAATGGCAGCGTTGGCTAGGGAACTAAAAGCACAAGGAAAAGATATTATCAGCCTTAGTTTGGGTGAACCCGATTTCAATACGCCGGACTTTGTCAAAGCAGCCGCAAAAAAAGCCATCGACGAAAATTATAGCACGTACTCGCCTGTTGAAGGTTATGTAGAACTCAAAGAAGCCATCTGCAGAAAATTCAAAAGAGACAACAATCTCGATTACAAACCCAACAACATTGTTGTTTCGACAGGCGCCAAACAATCATTATACAATATCGCCCAAGTCATGCTCAACGACGGAGACGAAGTGATTCTTCCAGCGCCATATTGGGTAAGCTACTTTGAAATTATCAAAATGGCGGGCGGCATTCCAATTGAAGTCCCGACTTCTGTCGAGAGCGATTTCAAAATTACGCCAGACCAATTAGAAAAAGCCATCACGCCAAAAACGAAAATGATTTGGTATAGTTCTCCTTGCAACCCAAGTGGTTCTGTTTACAACCGCGACGAACTAACAGCCTTGGCAAAAATCATCGAAAAACACCCGAACATCTTTATCGTTTCAGACGAAATCTACGAACACATCAACTTCTCCGGAACTTTTTGCAGTATCGCTTCCATCCCTGGAATGTTCGAAAGAACCATTACGGTCAACGGCGTTGCAAAAGCATTCGCGATGACAGGTTGGAGAATCGGATATATCGGCGCTCCAGAATTTATCGCCAAAGCCTGCACCAAAATGCAAGGTCAAGTAACCAGCGGAGCAAACAGTATTGCGCAGCGAGCAACAATTACTGCAGTTGATGCAGATCCAAGTGTCCTTGACGATATGGTCGCAGCTTTCAAAAGCCGTCGAGATTTAGTAGTTGGTTTGGTAAAAGAAATTCCAGGATTCAAACTCAATGTTCCTGAAGGTGCTTTTTATGTTTTCCCAGATGTTTCGTATTATTTCGGAAAAACATTACGCGGTCAACTCATTAAAAATGCCGATGATTTCTCAATGTATCTATTGGCAGAAGCCAATGTAGCCACAGTGACCGGCGACGCTTTTGGAAACCCAAATTGCATCCGTTTTTCCTACGCCACGAGTGAAGCCTTGCTCGCCGAAGCCATGAAAAGAATCAAAGAAGCGCTCATCTAAAAATAGCAATCGCCTCAAGTTTTCTTGGGGCTTTTTTTTATAAATTTGGGCGTGACCACAAGGGTCGGGCTTTGCGTTACAATCTTTTTTGTCTGTCACCCCGAGCTAGTTTATACTGAGCGCAGTCGAAGTACAGTCGAGGGGCTTTTTCTAAGACAAAAAAGGATTTCCACTGCAAATGAAATTCATCGAATACCTACAAAAAATATAAACCAATGAGATAATCCCTCACGCAAACACAAATACCTGACAGCCACTGGCTGTCCTCCTCTTAATATCAAATCTCACGCAATCCAGTCTAACAAACAACTATGAATTACAAAATACTACTTCTTGGCTCCGGTGAATTGGGCAAAGAATTCGTCATCGCAGCACAACGCATCGGTCAAACCATTGTTGCCGTCGATAGCTACGAAAATGCGCCTGCGATGCAAGTCGCCGACAGTTTTGAAGTCATCAACATGCTCGACGGCGACGCCTTAGACCGTATCGTTGCCAAACATCAACCCGATTTTATCGTGCCCGAAATCGAAGCCATCCGAACGGAACGCTTTTACGACTACGAGCAACAAGGCATCACGGTTGTTCCTTCGGCAAAAGCTGCGAACTTCACCATGAATAGAAAAGCAATTCGCGATCTAGCTGCCAAAGAATTGGGTTTGCGAACTGCCAATTATCGCTACGCCACCACAGCAGACGAATTGACAAAAGCCGTTGTCGAAGTAGGAATGCCATGCGTCGTAAAACCCTTAATGAGTTCATCCGGAAAAGGACAATCCACCATCAAAACAGAAAGCGATATCGAAAAAGCATGGCGCTACGCAGTGGAAGGTTCCCGCGGCGATGTAGTAGAAGTCATCGTAGAAGCATTCGTCAATTTCAAGTCAGAAATTACTTTACTAACGGTAACTCAAAACGGCAATCCAACTTTGTTTTGTCCGCCAATCGGTCACCGACAAGAGCGCGGCGACTACCAAGAAAGTTGGCAGCCTGCATATATTTCTGATGAAGCGCTCACCGAGGCAAAAAAAATGGCAGCGAAAGTCACTGAAGCACTCGGTGGTGCTGGACTTTTCGGCGTTGAATTTTTCTTAACAGATGAAGGCGTTTATTTTTCAGAATTATCTCCACGCCCACACGACACCGGAATGGTCACACTCGCTGGAACACAGAACTTCAACGAATTCGAATTGCATCTTCGCGCCATTTTAAGTTTGCCTATTTTTGAAATCACACTAGAAAAAGCCGGAGCCAGCGCGGTTATTTTATCCTCAGAAAATTCAAATAACCCAACGTTCTCTGGACTAGAAAAAATTAGCGCTTTACCACAAACGGATTTTCGTATATTTGGCAAACCAACCTCGCGACCTTATAGAAGAATGGGAGTTGCATTAACCTATGACACTGTTGATTCTCCTATTGAAAATGTAATCAATTCAGCGAAAAAAGCAGCTAGTTTAGTAACCGTAAATCCATAACGATATGAAAAATGTTTTTTTATTATTATTCCTATTTGCCTGTGTTGCAATAAATGCGCAGGACAAGTCTAAAACTCAAATTCTAGAAGCTTCCTGCGGCCAATGCAAATTCGGAATGAAAGGCAAAAGTGGTTGTGATTTAGCTGTTCGAATTGATGGCAAATCCTATTTTGTTGACGGAGAAGACATCAACAAACATGGCGATGCACATGCGAAAGATGGCTTCTGCTCTGCAATCAGAAAAGCGGAAGTAGTCGGAGAAGTTAAAGGCGATCGTTTCGTAGCAACTTCATTTAAGCTTTTGCCTGTTGAGCAGCACGACGATCATAAAGGGCACAATCATTAAAATACAAGCGGATTAATTTCCGCTTTTTTTAACTTCACATATCACTTTCTATAACATGAGAACGCACTTTTTTAAATATGAGTAGTATCATTCAAAACATTTCAAAGCACATTTCTTTATCTTCAGAAGAAGAAATCCTATTCTTTTCCAAAACTGAAATAAAAAATTAACTATGAAAAACACAATCTTACACAAAGCCAACACACGCGGACATGCCAATCACGGTTGGCTCAACGCACACCATACTTTTAGTTTTGCTAGTTACTACGATCCGAATCGCGCTCAGTTTGGTGTATTGCGAGTTTTGAATGACGACATCGTTGCGGCAGGAATGGGCTTCGGTACGCATCCACACGATAATATGGAAATCATTACCATTCCGCTCGAAGGCGACTTAGCGCACAAAGACAGTATGGGCAACACCGAAATTATCAAATTTGGTGATGTTCAGGTCATGAGCGCAGGCACTGGAATACAACATTCCGAATTCAATCCGAATCACGACCAAAGAACCAATTTATTGCAGATTTGGGTGTTTCCGAAAGAAAGAAATGTCAAGCCGCGATACCAACAAATTACGCTTGACACCTCAGACCGTCATAATAAATTTCAACAAATTCTTTCTCCAAATTCTGACGATGATGGCGTTTGGATTCATCAAGATGCGTGGTTTCATATGGGCAATTTAGATGTTGGAACAACCGCAAATTACGAGAGAAAATTGGATGGCAATGGCTTATATATTTTTGTAATCAAAGGCGACGTAAAAGTTGACGGGCAACTACTTGAACAACGCGATGGCCTAGGAATTACTGACTTCAACGAAGTGACTTTTGAAGCTTGTTCAGATGCAGAACTTTTGTTGATGGAGGTTCCCATGAATGTTTAAATCAAGGTATAATAATTTAATTATCGAAAATGAACTCCTATTAAATTCCCAAAATGAAAAAAATTATTGCCTTTGCCGGTTCTTCAAGCAAAAATTCTATTAATAAACAATTAGTCACGCACGTAGCGCATCAATTTGGAAATGTTACGTGTGAAATCCTTGACTTAAATGATTATGAAATGCCCATTTATTCTGCGGACCGCGAATTAGAAAATGGCATGCCAAAATTAGCCGTCGACTTTTTTGAAAAACTAGGTTCAGCGGATTTAATTCTAATTTCATTGGCGGAACATAACGGCGCCTATAGCGCTGCTTTTAAGAATATTTTCGATTGGACTTCACGGCACAACAACAAATTATTTCAACAAAAACCGATGCTTTTGATGGCGACTTCTCCCGGTCCACGTGGCGGATTAGGAGTTCTTGACATGGCCAAAGATCGTTTTCCGCGACACGATGCGAATTTGGTAGCGACCTTTTCTCTACCTAGCTTTCGAGACAATTTTGAACCAGCAATTGGTATCACCAATGAAGCTTTAAAAATCGAGTTGCAATCGATCGTGAAAGCCATTGTATTCTAATAAAAATACTACTTTTGCTTTTCAAACTTTGAAACAAAACCTAACTATTTGGCATTGATGAGATGCTGAAACAAATACCGAATCAAATGAAAGCATACGTTTTTCCTGGGCAAGGAGCGCAATTTACCGGAATGGGTAAAGATTTATATGAAACTTCAGCTTTGGCCAAAGAGCTATTTGAAAAAGCCAATGACATTCTCGGATTTAGCATTACAGACATTATGTTTGAAGGCACCGCAGAGCAATTAAAAGAAACGAATGTTACACAACCCGCCGTTTTTTTACATTCTGTGATCTTAGCTAAGACTTTAGAGAATTTCAAACCAGAGATGGTAGCCGGACATTCCTTAGGCGAATTTTCTGCTTTGGTAGCCAATGGCGCTTTATCTTTTGAGGATGGATTGACATTGGTTTCACAACGCGCGCAAGCCATGCAAAAAGCATGTGAAATCAAACCATCTACCATGGCTGCAGTTTTGGGATTAGAAGACAATATTGTGGAAGAAGTTTGTGAAGCCATTGACGGAATAGTGGTGGCAGCAAACTACAATTGCCCAGGACAATTGGTTATTTCGGGTGAATTTTCTGCGGTTGAAAAAGCTTGTGAAGCCATGAAAGAAGCTGGAGCCAAACGCGCTTTGATATTGCCCGTTGGAGGTGCTTTTCATTCACCAATGATGGAACCCGCAAGAGAGGAATTGGCAGCGGCTATAGAAGCGACAACCTTTTCAACTCCGATTTGTCCAGTGTATCAAAATGTGACTGCAAGTGCGGTTTCCGATCCTACTGAAATTAAAAGAAATTTGATTACGCAATTGACTGCTCCGGTACGATGGACGCAATCCGTTCAACAAATGATTGCCGATGGTGCGACTTCGTTTACGGAAGTTGGACCAGGAAAAGTCTTGGTTGGATTGGTGAATAAGATTAATAGAGAAGTGGAAACGATCAGCGCTTAGTTGATTGAAAGATTGCAAGATGTAAGACTTTAAGATTACAATATAAAAGTAAAAAATCCCGAATTAGAATTCGGGATTTTCTATCTTATAATCTAAAAGTCTTACAATCTAACTTCTAATTTTCTGTTCCCATTTCCAAGCGCTCGTTAGTGCTTGTTCCAAAGTAGATTGTGCTTTCCAACCTAAAACTTCATTGGCTTTATCAGTATTCGCGTAAGCAGATATAATATCACCTTCTCTACGCCCCACAATTTTATATGGCAATTTTTGACCGCTAACTTTTTCGAAAGTATTGATGACTTCTAGAACCGAGCTTCCAGTTCCCGTTCCTAAATTGAAGGTTTCAACTTTAGCTAGATTCTTTTTATTAATTAGACGTTGCAATGCGATAACGTGTGCTTTGGCTAAGTCAACCACATGAATATAATCACGGATGCAAGTCCCATCTGGAGTTGGATAATCATCGCCGTAAACCGATAATTCCTTGCGTAAACCGATGCCTGTTTGGGTAATAAATGGAATAAGATTTTGTGGAACACCAATTGGCAATTCCCCAATTTCAGCAGATGGATGCGCTCCCATTGGGTTGAAGTAACGTAATAATATAGCGTTGATACCGCTTACTTTAGAGACTTCATTGATAATCTCTTCCCCTATTTGTTTGGTATTTCCGTAAGGAGAAAGTGCTGGCTTTATAGGCGCATCCTCTGTAATCGGCATCACATCAGCTTCACCATACACGGTGCACGAAGAACTAAAAATAAAATGCGCTTCCGGTTTTTGTTGTAACTCTTGCAAAATATATACGAGCGTATTGATATTGTTTTCATAATACAATAACGGTTTCTCGACACTTTCGTTGACTGCTTTTGAAGCAGCAAAATGAATCACTCCGGCAATGTCCGAATGTTTCTTGAAGAAGTTTTGCACTGCCACTTTTTCCCGTAGATCCATCTTTTCGAAAAGAGGCGTTTTCCCTGTAATGGCAACGATTCCCTTTAGAACATCCTCGGAAGAATTAGAAAGATTGTCGATGATGACCACTTCGAACCCTTCGTTTTGTAATTCAACCACGGTATGCGAACCGATAAATCCTAAACCTCCTGTAACTAATACTTTCATTTTTAGTCTATTGTTATTAACGAGTAGAATGCCCTAGCCCTGATTGTAGTGGAAATCCTTTTTTGTTTTAGAAAATGCCCATCGACTGCGCTCGGGGTGACAAAACAAAAAAGATTGCAACGGAAAGCAGGAAATAGCTTCTAAAAATTATTCAAAAAATTCTAAAACGGCGTTGGTAATGTATTGTATTTGCTCATCATCCAACTCAGTATGCATCGGGAGCGAAATGACTTCTTTGATCAATTGATTCGTCACTGGAAAATCTTCCTCTTTGTATCGTGGGTCCGTGTACGCTTTTTGGCTGTGTAACGGAATTGGATAATAAATCGCACATGGAATTTCTTTATCTAACAAATGCTGCATTAAACCATCGCGGTCGCCATCGATAATTCGCAACGTGTATTGATGAAAAACGTGGCAATCGCAAATATCACAAATGGAAGGCGCGATGATATTTTTATGACCTTCGAAAGCAGCGGTATATTTTCTTGCCGCATTTTGACGGGCTTGACAATACGCATCTAAATGAGGTAATTTTGCATTTAAAACGGCAGCTTGAATGCTGTCTAAACGAGAGTTTACGCCAACCACATCATGATGATAACGAACATACATTCCGTGATTTGCGATACCTCTAATTTTGTGAGCCAATGCATCGTCGTTGGTAAAAATTGCACCACCATCACCATAACAACCAAGATTTTTAGAAGGGAAAAAAGAGGTTGACGCCACATGCCCAATCGTTCCTGCTTTCCTTTTGCTTCCGTCTGAAAATTTGCAGTTGGCTCCGATGGCTTGGGCGTTGTCTTCGATGACATATAAATTGTGCTCTTTGGCGATGCGCATAATCGCTTCCATATTGGCGGCTCGACCGAACAAATGAACCGGCACAATGGCTTTGGTTTTTGGGGTAATCGCTTTTTTTATGGCTTCGATAGAGATGTTCATATTGACGATATCGACATCTACCAAAACAGGCGTCAACTGGAGTAAAGCAATTACTTCAACCGTCGCAGCGAAAGTAAAATCGGCGGTGATTACTTCATCGCCCGGCTTCAAATCCAATCCCATCATAGCGATTTGCAATGCATCTGTTCCGTTACCACAAGGAATGACGTGTTTAACATCGAGATATTCTTCGAGGTTTTTTTGGAAAGATTGAACTTGCGGTCCATTGATATAGGTATTGGTATCTAAAACTTCTTGGATTGAAGCGTTTACTATCGTGGCAATTTTATCGTATTGACTTTTAAGGTCAACCATTTGGATTTTTTTCATGTAGCTGTAAATTAAATGCACGCAAAATTAGTAATTAATTGATGGGTGACAATAAAAATTATATAAACTAATGTATTTTAGCGACACAATTTAGGAACTATGTTTTTTTTGTATAATCTATTGGTGACTTTTGCTGGTTTTTGTATTAAAATCTTGGCTGTTTTCAATCCGAAAATGGAGCAATTTGTAGCTGGCAGAAAGACCGTATTTGAAACTTTGGCGACTAGAATTAATGTCAATGACATAACCATCTGGTTTCATGCTGCTTCTCTAGGCGAATACGAGCAAGGGTTGCCAGTGATGGAAAAAATGAAAATTAACTATCCAGACCATAAAATTGTTTTGACCTTTTTTTCACCCTCTGGATTTGAGGTTCGCAAGAACAATACGGTCGCAGACGTTACGGTGTACTTACCATTGGACACCAAAAAAAACGCAGTAAAATTTATTGAATTGGTACATCCTGAAATGGTATTCTTTATCAAATATGAATATTGGCCGAATTATTTACAGGAGTTAAAAAACCAGTCAATTTCTACTTATCTGATATCAGGAATTTTTAGAAAAGACCAACTATTTTTTAAATGGTATGGCGGATTTTATCGAAAAGCTTTGGATAGTTTTGAACATTTCTTTGTGCAAAATTCACTTTCAAAAGATTTGCTATTTCGATTAGGAGAATCAAACGTGACAGTTTCTGGCGACACCCGATTTGATCGTGTGGCCGCCATCTTGGAAAAAGATAATCATTTGGACTTTGTTACAGAATTTAAAAACAAACAGCTCACGATTGTAGTGGGAAGTTCATGGCCTAAAGATGAAAAAATATTGCTGGACTATATTAATTCAATGACACATCAAGTGAAATTTATTATTGCGCCACATAATATTAAAAAAGAGCAGATTCAAGAATTACAAAAGTCGATTGTAAAGAAAACGGTTTTGTTTTCTGAAAGAGAAGGAAAAAACTTGAGCGAATATGAGGTGTTTGTTATCGATACCATTGGGATTTTAACCAAAATTTACAGTGAAGCTGATATTGCCTATGTCGGTGGCGGTTTCGGCAAACCGGGCGTTCATAATCTTCTTGAACCTGCCACTTTCGGCGTTCCGATTGTACTTGGACCAAATTATTCCCATTTTGCCGAAGCCACGGCATTGGTACATCTGGGTGGTTGTGCGGTAATTTCGAACGAGAAAGAATTGAAAGAAACATTCGATAATTTAATTCAAAATTCAGATATTCGAGCGGAGAAAGGTCATATTTGCAGCACTTTTGTGAAAATGAATACAGGTGCTTTAGGAACTATTCTGGACTACATTTCGAACAAACGTTCTTGACTAAGTTCTGACCATAATTAATTAAAATAAGACAAAATGAAAATTTTAAAAGTACTGTTATTGCTGTTTGTTATTCAAGTTCATGCACAACAAGGCGGCATGTGGATTCCTTCTTTATTGCAGGGAATGAATGAAAAAGAGATGAAGAATTTAGGAATGGAAATGTCAATTTCTGATATTTATGATGTGAATAAGTCGAGTTTGAAAGATGCTGTTCCACAATTTAATGGCGGTTGTACTTCGGAGGTCATTTCGCCTAAGGGTTTGCTCCTGACGAATCATCACTGCGGTTTTGATGAAATTCAAAGCCATTCTTCGGTAGAACATGATTACTTGACCGATGGTTTTTGGGCTTATAAATTGGAAGACGAATTGCCTAATCCTGATTTGGAAGTTACTTTTATAGTAAGAATTGAAGATGTAACAACGAAAGTCTTAGAAGGTGTTGCCACTTTGACATCTGAAGCAGATAAACAAAAGAAAATTCAAGAGAATATCAGTGCATTAAGCAAATCGTTGCCAAAGGAAAATTGGCAGGAAAACAAAATTAGAACCTTTTATGAAGGCAATCAGTACATGCTTTTCGTTACGGAAAGTTATCCAGATGTTAGATTGGTTGGCGCGCCGCCTTCGTCTATTGGCAAATTTGGATCTGATACCGACAATTGGGTTTGGCCAAGACATACTGGAGATTTTTCCTTGTTCAGAATTTACGCGGATAAGAACAATCGCCCAGCCGCTTACTCTAAAGACAACGTACCTTATACGCCACGACATTTCTTGCCAATTTCTCTTGATGGCGTAGCGGAAGACGATTTTACATTAGTTTTCGGTTATCCTGGAAAGACCAACGAATATTTACCGGCAGTTGCTATTGAGCAAATTGTTAATGAATTGAATCTAGCAAAAATTGAGATCCGTGACAAAGCTCTGAAAGTTCAAGATGGATTTATGAGAAAAGACAATG
>CALPOS020000014.1 GCA_943325255.2 Sphingobacterium thalpophilum | reverse complement strand
TGGGCTGGCTTGATTGATTGGATTAAAACGGTTTTAGTAGACCGCGAAAAAACAGTTAGCGAAAAAGACCTAGACTTATTTAAAATCGTTGATACAGAAGACGAAGTTTTGGATGTATTGGATAAATTCTATAAAAAATACGATTTGAGTCCAAATTTCTAATACGATTTGCACTCACTTTCCGTTTTTCTTATCCAATAATTTCTTTCCAACTTGAAGTCAATACTAACGAGATTAACCTTTCTACTTGCTTTTTCTGCAACCACCGTGTTGCAGGCGCAGCATACGATTAAGTTGACGGCCAATTTAGATGCAGAGAACAAAACTTTAACCGTAGTTCAAGACCTTACTTATTTCAACCAAAGCAATGACACGATAAAAACTTTGGTTTTGAATGATTGGATGAATGCCTATTCAGACAAAAGTTCTTATCTCGGAAAACGATTTTCGGATGAATTTGTGAGAAGTTTTCACTTTGCACCAGAAAAAGAACTTGGGAATACCAACTCGATTTTTATTGTGGATGATAACAATCAAGTCGTTACTTGGGGTCGACCACAAGATCAAGTAGATTTATTAGAAATTGCACTTACCGATAAAATACTTCCGTACGAAAAGAAAGTGCTGCATCTCACTTATCAAGTAAAAATTCCATCAAATCGTTTTACCAAATATGGTTATGATGCCACTAATGAAAGTTTCAACTTAAGAGATTGGTATTTGGCGCCAGCTCGTTATGAAAACCATGAGTTTATTCGATACAGTAATGCCGACACCGATGACATCGCTAATGGAATCTGCGATTATGAATTGGTGTTGAATGTTCCTAGTGCTTATAGGATCACTTCAGACTTAATAGAGTCGAGTACTGAAAAATTAGACGAACGAATTACCTTTAGGCTTACTGGAAAAGAGCGAGAAAATATTAGTTTATACATCGACTCAAAACCAAAATTTTATAGCTTTAAAGATGATGAAGTAGAAGTCGTTACTGATTTGGAAAGCAACAACTTAACTGATATTCAAAAAGCATTGATGATCAATCGTGTAGTCAGCTATGTTCGTGAAAATGTAGGGAAATACCCATTTGATAGAATCACTGTTTCTGAAGTTGATTACGAACGAAATCCCTATTACGGATTGAATCAATTACCCGGTTTCATCAATGTATTTCAAGATGAATTTGTTTATGAACTAAAATTTCTAAAAACGTACTTAAACAATTTTCTTAAGAATTCAATGCGCTTGGACTCACGAAAAGACAATTGGGTTTACGATGGATTTCAAGTGTATTTAATGATCAAATACATCGAAGAAAATCGCGAAGGAATGAAAATGCTGGGCGGCTTATCAAGGCTTAAAGTTCTGCAAGGATTTAATATTATCAACCTTGATTTTAATGAGCAATATAGTTACTTCTATTTGTTTATGGCTAGAAGGAACTTAGATCAGCCATTGTCGAATTCTAAGGATTCATTGATTCGTTTTAATGAGAAAATCGCCTCTAAATATAGAGCAGGATTGAGTCTAAATTATCTAGACCATTATCTTGAGGAACAAATCGTCTCCAAGTCGATTACCAATTTTTACACGCTAAGCGCTACGCAATTTTGTAGTTCCAGCGATTTCGAAAAGTTACTAAAGCAAGGCACTTCAAAAGATATTGACTGGTTTTTTAATTCGATAATTGGCACTAGAGACCTGATTGACTTTTCGTTTAAAAAGGTTTCAAAAACTAAAGACAGCATCACATTCACAATCAAAAACAGAACAGGAACGAACGTGCCTATTCCTGTATATGGGTTGAAAAACAAGAATATCGTATTCAAAAAATGGTACGACAACATTAAGAAAGACAGCACTTTTACGGTGGATCGCAAAGAGGCAGATAAGATTGTAATCAATTATAACAATGAGGCTCCAGAGTTTAACCGACGCAACAATTGGCACTCATTAAAAAGCTTTTTCGGAAATAATCGTCCATATAAGTTTGTGTTGTTTAAGGATATTGAAGATCCAAATTCCAATCAAATCGTTTATGTGCCTTCCATTACGTATAATTTATATGATGGTATCTCGCCCGGAATTCGATTCAACAACAAGACCTTGTTGAACAAGCCTTTTAATTATGACATCAATCCTGTTTATTCCCCTAATACGGGATCACTTCGTGGACTTTCATCATTTAGCTTCAATCAATTCATTCGAGATCGACGTTTATTTTTTGTTCGATATGGTCTAAGCACTTCTTATTTTAATTATGCACCAGACGCCTCGTTTTTCAAGATCAATCCAAATCTGTCCTTTAACTTTAGAGAAAATGATTTACGAAAAAATGACCGGCAAACACTTGTCTTTAGATACAATATGGTTCAAAAACAAGAATCAAAAATTGTGTTAGATAACAACATTGAAAACTACTCGATATTTAATTTCAAGTACGTTGCCAGCAAGCAAGAACTGGTTAATTTTTCTAACTTTCAAACCGATACACAAATTTCAAGTTCGTTCGGAAAAGTATCTGCTGAAATCAATTATCGACGATTGTTTCGCAATAATCGACAGTTCAATTTTCGATTATTCGCAGGTAGTTTTCTTTATGATAAAACTGATTCTGGGACGTTCAATTTTGGACTTTCAACCATCAATGACTATTTATTTGAACAGGAATTGCTGGGAAGGTCAGAGAAATCAGGCATTTTCAGCCAACAATTTATTATGGGTGACGGCGGCTTTAAGTCGAAAGTCTTGCCAGAATCTGTCAATAAATGGTTAGTCACTACAAATGTTAGTTTCAATGTCTGGAATTGGATTGAAATATATGGCGACGTGGGATTGGTAAAAAATAGCAACACTGCCGAAAAATTTGTTTATGACAATGGAGTCCGTTTCAACTTAGTGCCAGACTATTTTGAGTTGTTCTTTCCAATCTATTCTAATAATGGTTGGGAAATCACACAAAATCATTATCAAGAGAAAATTCGATTTGTCTTCACCATCGACCCTAAACTCCTTATTAACTTGTTTACCAGAAAGTGGTTTTAGTAGCGTTATTCATCTACAAATAATGCTGTTCTAAAAAGTAATCGGCTGTTTTATTGCATATTGAATAATTTATGCGGTAGTAATCTAAATAAAATTAGAAAAATCACATTACTTATTTTTCGCATCATTCTAAAATCTATAAGTTTTTTAATTAAATTTGTGGACCAAAGCAACATCCCGCCTTTATGACACAAGTTGAAACTACTACTGAACTTTCCTTTGAGGACTTTAAAAAAGAAGTGCTTAACGATTATAAAATTGCCGTCATCAGCAGAGAATGTAGTCTACTTGGACGCCGAGAAGTACTAACAGGAAAAGCCAAATTCGGGATTTTTGGCGATGGCAAAGAGGTGCCGCAATTGGCAATGGCAAAAGCGTTTAAGAAAGGCGACTTTAGATCCGGTTATTACAGAGACCAAACCTTTATGATGGCGATTGGCGAATTGACAATTGAACAATTTTTTGCTGGATTGTACGGACACACCGATGTTAATTTCGACCCGATGTCTGCCGGACGTCAAATGGGTGGCCATTTTGCCACTAAAAGCAATAATGAAGATGGATCCTGGAGAAATTTAACCGAACAAAAAAACTCAAGTGCCGACATATCTCCTACTGCTGGTCAAATGCCTCGACTTCTAGGACTGGCGCAAGCTTCTAAGATTTACCGCAATGTGCCTGGTATTGATACCACTAATTTTTCTGTTAATGGCAACGAAGTAGCTTGGGGAACCATCGGAAATGCGAGTACTTCAGAAGGGCTGTTTTTCGAAACGATCAATGCAGCTGGAGTCATGCAAGTTCCTATGGTTATTAGTATTTGGGACGATGCCTACGGAATTTCTGTTCATGCCAAACACCAAACTACCAAGGAAAATATATCTGAAATATTAAAAGGATTCCAGCGAGATGAAGAAAATGAAGGATATGAAATTCTCCGAGTAAAAGGCTGGGATTACGCCGAATTAATCGCCACTTTTGAAAAAGCTTCCCAAATTGCTCGAACAGAACATGTGCCTGTCCTAATTCATGTAAACGAACTCACCCAACCACAAGGACATTCCACTTCAGGTTCACACGAACGTTATAAAGACGCAGAACGATTGGATTGGGAAAGCGATCACGATTGTATCAAACAAATGAGACAATGGATGGTCAGCTTTAATATCGCGTCAGAAGAAGAGTTGTCCGAAGTTGATTCGAGTGCGAAGAAAGAAGTGGCTGACGGAAAAAAAATAGCATGGACTGCTTTTACCTCACCAATAATTGCTGAACAAAAAGAAATTGTAACACTCTTAGAATCAATTGCTAATAGAAGTGAAAATAAAGTGTTCATCGAAAAATTTTTTAACGATTTAAAAGCAATAAAAGAACCCAATCGCAAAGATATTTTGACTTCAGCGCGGAAGGTTTTGCGAATGGTTGCTTCGGAAAGTTGCAAATCGGAGTTGTCAAATTGGATTACAAATTACATTCAAAAAATTCAACCTAAATTTAGTTCTCATTTATACTCGACCTCAGATAAAAATATTTTTACTGCAAAAGAAATCTTGCCGACTTACGACCAAAATGCCGAAGATGCTGATGGACGAATGATTTTGCGTGACAATTTTGATGCACTTTTTACAAAATACCCAGAAGTACTGGTTTTTGGTGAAGATGCAGGAAACATTGGGGATGTCAATCAAGGGTTGGACGGCATGCAAGAGAAATATGGCGAACTTCGCGTTGCCGACGTCGGAATTCGAGAGGCTTCTATTTTGGGACAAGGCATTGGTATGGCTTTGCGTGGACTTCGGCCCATTGCTGAAATACAATATTTAGACTATTTGCTTTATGCGATTCAAATCATGAGCGATGATTTAGCCACGCTACAATACCGAACGCACGGAAAACAAAAAGCGCCGCTCATCATCAGAACTCGTGGACATCGCTTGGAAGGAATCTGGCATTCTGGTTCACCAATGGGAATGATTATTAATGCACTACGCGGTATTCATGTTTTAGTGCCTAGAAATATGACCAAAGCTGCAGGTTTTTATAATACACTATTACAGACAGATGAACCTGCGCTGATCGTAGAATGCTTGAATGGTTACCGATTGAAGGAAAAAATGCCAACCAATTTGGGTGAATTTAAAACACCAATTGGCGTTGTTGAAACAATCAAAGAAGGAAATGATATTACTTTGGTTTCTTATGGCTCAACACTTCGATTGGTGGAGCAAGCCGCAAAAGAATTGATGGAAAAAGGCATTGATTGTGAAATTATTGATATTCAGTCTTTGTTGCCTTTTGATATAAATCATGATATTGTAAAAAGTGTCATGAAGACCAATCGACTTTTAGTCATTGACGAAGATGTTCCTGGTGGCGCATCGGCATTTATCATGCAACAAATTTTTGAAGTGCAAAATGCGTACGACTATTTGGATAGCAAGCCACAAACATTAACTTCCAAAGAACATCGACCTGCTTACGGAACGGATGGCGACTATTTTTCAAAACCATCGGTTGAAGATATCTATGAAAAAGTATATGCCATGATGAGCGAAGTCAATCCAGCAAAATATCCTAGTCTATTCTAAATCGAAAGTAGTCCAAAACACGTTGCTTCTATTGTTTTGTTCCCGGGCGTTCCAATATAAATGAATAAACACCGTTTATAAAGGGAATGTAAAGAAGCAAGACCATAAAAAAGATATCGTTCTTATTGATTTTTTGTTTGGCATTGGCGTGTAAATCAAAGAAAGTTGCAGTCGACAAAAAACCAGTCGCTGCAATGGAAAAACTTTCCGACAGTCAAATCGATCCTGCGCAAAGAGAGAAAACAACGGCGTTAGGCAAACAGATTTTGATGACTTGCAATACTTCTAAGTTTGTTCCCTTTACCGAAAAGGAAGCTACGACTGAAGTAAGAAAGAATATGACGCTGCAGCGGCTATCTAAAATTTGTTCGAAATTTCAACAGAAATATGGTGATTTTAAAGATTTGAAGTTTGTTGAAGCCTATCAGGACAACACTAATCAAACGATCATTTATCGCTATAAAGCATTATACGAAAAGAAAATTGCAAATAAAGAATTGCAAGTGACGGTAAACAAAAGCAAGCAAATTGCTTCGGTCAATTCGAAAGATTGGAAGGATATTTTCATTAATAAGTAACGAACGGCAACATAAAGATTTGTCCGTTGACACACTATTAAACAACAAAAAAGGAAAACGAATTAAAACGAAGTATGAACAAAAAATCGGCAGCCTTTTTTTTCTATTTCATAACATCCGTGCTTCTTGGTCAAGAATCGATGACCGTTCAATCTAAATTATATCCTGCCTCGCCTATTTGGAATTTTATGTGTGACAATTATGTTTTGTCGGGCATCGCAACAATTCAAATTGCCAAATCAGACAAAGGCGGCTATCTCAAAATTGCAGTAGAAACAAACAATCCGGCTTTTTCCATTGCCGGAAACATTTATGTTGATTTAAAAGATTTTACCGCGATTGTTTGCACCGACAAAGGTCTAAGAACAATCGAAGGCAATCAAATGGTCTCTTACTATGCTTTTTCTCCGCCGGAAATGACCCGATTACAAAAAGCAGATATCGAATCGATACGATTTTACATTAAGGGTAAGGCAACCTCATTTTCAAGCCAGACTGGCTATTTTACCGCAATCAATAAAAAGAAATTCTTTCACACTGCCTATGAAGGCAATACAAAATACTACGAAACGGCGGCCGCTGTGCGAGACTTATTCCCTACAAAATGATTTTGGATTCAAACATAAGAGAAGCAACTGTACTTGATTTTCCGAAGCTAATGGAAATTCGAATGTCTGTCAAGGAAAACACTTTATCCGATCCTGCATTAATTCCTGATGACGACTATTTCAAATTTTGTTTCACCCAAGGCAAAGGCTGGGTTTATGAAGTAGATTCCGTAATCGTTGGCTTCTCGATCGTTGACTTAGTGGGAAATAACATTTGGGCTTTATTTATGGATCCTCAATTTGAGAAAAAGGGAATCGGAAAAAAGTTGCACGATACGATGATC
The DNA here is from genome assembly GCA_943325255.2 of Sphingobacterium thalpophilum. Lineage (GTDB taxonomy): Bacteria > Bacteroidota > Bacteroidia > Flavobacteriales > Flavobacteriaceae > Flavobacterium. The sequence goes on along the minus strand of CALPOS020000014.1, from coordinate 12,330 downwards.
AACTGGTACTTCGATCAAACAAAAACTGCGGTTTGGCTGGGCACTGAAGCCAATTCAAGAGCCGAGCAATTTTACATAAAATCAGGTTGGAAAGAAATCGGACTACACGGGAAAAACGAAATAAAATTCGAAATGACCTTTCAAGATTGGACTTCAATCAAAGGCAAATAGCAATATTCTAACCCAAAAATCGAACGAAATGAAAATGTTCACTACATTTGAATTACGATTTGCAAAAACATGAATACAAAAAAAAAGAAAATAATTCTCACCGTACTACTCCTACTCGCTTTAGTTAACTACGGAAGAATGTCAGGTACAGAGCAAATTCGTACCATAGAATTTCTCTCGATTTTTGCTATTGGCGCCATTTCAGCTTTACTGATTAATGTTATTTTTGGAAAAGATAATGAGGAGTAGTTTATGAATATTAAACTCATTGCTGTTGGAAAAACCGACCATAAAAACCTGCAACTCTTGATTGACGAATATCAAAAGAGATTGTCTTTTTATATCAAGTTTGAATTTGAAATTTTGGCCGACATCAAAAACGTCAAAAACCTATCTGAAAGTCAACAAAAGGAAAAAGAAGGCGAATTGATTTTGTCTAAAATCGGTTCTACCGATCAATTAATCCTGTTAGATGAAAACGGAAAAAACTACTCAAGTATCGATTTTGCTGGTGAATTGCAAAAGAAAATGAATTCTGGAATTAAAACCTTGGTGTTTGTCATAGGCGGTCCTTACGGGTTTTCATCTGAAGTATACGAAAAAGCGCAAGGCAAAATCTCACTTTCGTCAATGACATTTTCTCATCAAATGGTGCGACTTTTCTTTATTGAACAGTTGTATCGTGCTTTTACAATCTTAAAAAACGAACCCTATCATCATCAATGATTTTCTCTGATGGTCATTCTAGAATTTTCTCCTTATCGCAAAGACTTACAATCTCGAAGTCATTTTTTCAAATAGCTTCACACTTTCAACAGCTTCTTTTACGTCGTGTACTCTAAGAATATTTGCGCCTTTCGATAAAGCAATCGTGTTTAAAACGGTCGTGCCATTTAAAGCAGTATCAGCGGAGGATTCTAATACTTTATACACCATTGACTTTCTAGAAATTCCAACCAGAATAGGATAGTCAAGATTCTGAAACAACTCCAATTTTTGTAAAACCTCATAATTCTGATCCAAATTTTTTGCAAAACCAAAGCCAGGGTCAATGATCAAATCATTAATACCGAAACTTCGTGCCTTGCCAATTTTTTCCGAAAAATAATAAAGCATTTCCTTTACTATGTCTTCATAATGAGTCAATCCAGCCATTGTTTGAGGTGTTCCGCGCATATGCATCATGATATACGGTGCGTGAAAATGGGCAACAACCCCAAACATATTTTCATCCATAGTTCCAGCTGAAATATCATTGATCATTGCGACGCCAAGATCTAAGCTTTTTTGAGCAACGTTACTCCGAAAAGTATCTATAGAAAGCATCGTTTCAGGAAAATGCTTCAAAACAGATTGCAGCACGGGAATCAAGCGGGCCATTTCTTCCTCTTCAGAAACCAATTCCGCATTTGGCTTGCTAGAATAGGCACCCAAATCGATAAATGTAGCACCTTCGGAAAGCATTTTTTCAACTTGCGCCAAAATCAAGTTCTCGCTATTGTAGCGATTTCCATCATAAAATGAATTCGGGGTAACATTTAATATCCCCATTACTTTTGGGGAACTTAAATCAATGAGTTGTCCGAGGCAATTAATTGTCATGGTAAATTATAAAAATAGATTTACATCCAAAAAAAAAAGCTATTTTTGACCCGAAATCGTTTGACACGACTGAACCTAGGTAAAAATTTTGAGTACAAATATACTGCAATAATAATGAAGAATACTTCACAAGAATATGATGCCATAATAACCATTTGTCGCGACCTTTTTGTAAAAAAAATGAAAGATTATGGAAGTGCATGGCGAATCCTCCGTTTACCCTCTTTAACGGACCAAATTTATATCAAAGCACAGCGCATTAGAAGTTTACAAGAAAATGAAGTTCGAAAGATTGAGGAAGATGAACAAGCCGAATTTATTGGAATCATCAATTATTCAATTATGGCGCTGATTCAACTTGAATTAGGCGTTGCAGAACAACCTGATTTGGAAACTTCAAAAGCCGTTGAACTTTACGATGCCAAAGTCGCTACCACAAAATCCTTAATGGAAGACAAAAATCATGACTATGGGGAAGCGTGGAGAGAAATGAGGGTCAACTCCCTAACCGATTTGATACTTCAAAAACTGCTTCGCGTGAAACAAATTGAAGACAACAAAGGAAAAACTATTGTCTCGGAAGGCATTGATGCCAATTACCAAGACATGATTAATTATGCAGTTTTTGCATTGATTTTGATACAATCCAAATCTTAATTTTATCTTTTTTCATTTTCTTTTTACTGTAATTTTAGTTTATATTTACCTATTCCAAATAAACCTATCAAATGAAGAACATATTAGTACAATTTTCTAGAATTTTTGTTGGATTATTATTTATTATTTCTGGATTAATCAAACTGAATGACCCAGTAGGATTTTCATACAAACTAGCCGAATACTTCAGTGAAACTGTATTGAACCTTCCGGTTTTTGTCCCCTATTCTTTAGCCATTGCTGTATTTGTTGTGATTTTCGAAACGGTTTTGGGTTTTATGTTACTCATCGGTTTCAAATCAAGATTTACCATATGGAGTTTGCTTTTGATGATTGTGTTTTTTACTTTCCTAACTTTCTATTCTGCTTATTTCAATAAAGTTACAGACTGTGGTTGCTTTGGAGATGCACTAAAACTAACACCGTGGCAATCCTTCACTAAGGATGTCATTTTGTTGTTTTTCATTACCATACTGTTTTTAAATATTAATAAAATAAAACCGCTTTTCAATAACAATTTCCGAAATGCCTTAGTAAGTTTGACCGCTGTTCTTTGTGGTTTTATGGGATATTGGGTTTTGAATCATTTGCCCTTAAAGGATTTTAGAGCTTATAAAGTCGGAACTAATATTCAAAAAGGAATGGAAATTCCAGAAGGCGCACCAAAAACGGTAGTTGAAATGATTTTTGTGTATAAAGTTAATGGTGTCAATAAAAATTTCACTGAAAAAGATTTAATGAATATCCCAGCTGGAGCTACTTTCGTAGAACGAATTGATCATATTGTTTCGGAAGGTTACAAACCTCCTATCCACGATTTTACTATGGAGAAAGAGGGTTCAGACTACAAAGACGAACTTCTAGAAGAACCAAAGTTACTGTTGTTTGTCACATATGATTTATCAAAATCAGATAAAAAAGGCCTTGTCATTTTAGAAGGTCTACATCAAAAAGCAAAAGCAAAAGGTTATAAAGTAATTGCTATGACGGCATCATCGGAAGCGGACATAGAAAAAACAAAAAAAGAATTTGGTTTTACATTTGATTTTTATTTTTGCGACGGAACTACACTTAAAACCATTGAACGAGCAAATCCAAGTGTAGTGGTAATAAAAAAAGGAACCATTATTCAAAAAGTGCATTATAATGACCAATCGTTATTAATATTATAACCTTCTAATTTCTAAAAAAATCATGGCTGAAAACACAGGACCGAGAAAGAGAAGTCAAAGTCAAGCGAGCATCGAAAGAACAAGAAAAGCGAGAAAAAAAAGGAACAATATTACGATATTAGTATGCATCATGGCTTTCTTAATTGGGTACTACCTCTTAAACTACGTTGCTGCTATGGAGGAACCACCGTTGGGAGCTACTTTTAATATCGTCTTAGGATGCACAATAATGGCGATTACCACCATCGTTTTTGTTTACACAGTCAAGAAGCAATTTTTTCCTCAAAAACGAAAAAGAACAAAACATGTTTTTCTCGATGAAACTGACTTCCGAAAAAGCCGTGAAACCGAAACTGATTAACATCAAAATTCGTCATAAAACCCCTTAAAACGTAACATTTTCTTGGGCTAGTCTTCTCGGCAAAAAACCTACGTTTACAAACAAAAAAACCTAATGAAAAAACTACTAGCCTATCTAATAATGTTATTTTCCGCAACCTCATGCATGAAAGCACAAAAATCAGATTTTTCTGAAGAGGCGCTCGTCGAAAATCTACTTTCTTATGACGGAACTCAAATAGCATTCAAAGACATCCTAAAGAAACACCAAGGTAAGACAATAGTAATCGAATGTTGGGCTTCATGGTGCAGTGATTGCGTAAAAGCAATGCCTAAACTAAAAGAACTACAAGCCAATCATCCAAATGTTGATTACGTCTTTGTTTCTATGGACAAAACCGCTGATAAATGGAAATTAGGAATTGAAAAATATGCACTTACAGGGGATCACTACATGGCAAATGACGGTATGAAAGGTGCTTTCGGGAATGCCATCAACTTAGATTGGATTCCACGCTATATTGTTGTAGATAAGACCGGGAAAATTGTATTATACAGAGCCATAGAAACTGATTTTGAAACCATCAATTCAACTTTAAATTCACTAAAATAATGAGACATAAAATAGTAGCTGGAAATTGGAAAATGAATAAGAATGCGGAAGAAACAGAAGACTTACTCAACGCATTAATCAATCAATTACCGAATGATAAGGAAGTAGAGATTATTGTGGCGCCCACATTTGTAAATCTTGCCTCAGCGGTAGATCACGTAGAATTTACGAATATTGTTGTGGCGGCCCAAAATATGCATCAATCAGAAAATGGTGCTTACACAGGTGAAATATCTGCTGACATGCTCAAAAGCATTGGTGTCAATACCGTCATTTTAGGTCACTCTGAAAGACGTTCTATTTTTCACGAAACCGATGCTATTATTGCCTATAAAGTAGATAAGGCGCTTCAACATCAAATGCGTGTGATTTTCTGCTTTGGGGAAGAGCTCAAAGACCGACAAAGTAAGCAACATTTCAATGTGGTGGAGAACCAATTGCGCGACGGACTATTTCATCTCAATAAAGACGCTTGGGAAAGTCTAGTCCTAGCCTATGAACCTGTTTGGGCGATTGGCACGGGAGAAACCGCAAGTCCAGAGCAAGCGCAAGAAATGCACGAGTTTATTCGCGAAACCATTCGAAAAGCATACGGAAGTGATGTCGCAGAAAATATTTCTATTTTGTACGGCGGAAGTGTGAAACCGGACAATGCCAAAGAGATTTTTTCTAAACCAGATGTCGATGGGGGATTGATTGGTGGAGCTGCTTTGAAAGCAGAAGATTTTGCCGCCATTGTTAATGCAATATAAATGTAATAAAATAGTTTAGCCACGAATTCACGAATTAAGATCATTGACATTTGTGAATTCGTGGCTAACGCTTTAAATAAGAAAATGTCAAACGTATATTTAGGTTATCATTTTACTATCGAGCCCAAAGAATTAGGTTCAGAAATTCTAATCGCTGAACTAGGCGAATTGCCTTTTGAAAGCTTTGTCGAAAGCGAATTCGGAGTCACCGCTTTTATTCAAAAGCAGCTTTGGACGGAATCAATTTTGGAAGAGGTATTTGTATTGAATTCTCCTCAATTTACCATTTCGTATACCATCGAAGAAATTGACCAAGTCAACTGGAATGAAGAATGGGAAAAGAATTTTGATCCCATCGATGTAGATGGTCAATGTCATGTTCGGGCGCCTTTTCACCCTAAAACCAATGCGGAATATGATATCATCATCGAACCAAAAATGAGTTTCGGAACCGGTCATCATGAAACTACGCATATGATGATCCAACATGTATTGGAAATCGATGTCACCAATATGAAAACTTTAGATATGGGCTGTGGCACTGCTATTTTAGCAATTCTCGCGGAAATGAAAGGTGCACAACCTATTGACGCCATTGATATCGACAATTGGTGCTATTTGAATTCAATTGAGAATGCCGAGCGAAACAACTGTAACCATATTACCGTTTACGAAGGTGATGCTTCTTTACTCATTGACCAAAAATATGATTTGATTATAGCCAATATCAATCGAAACATTTTACTCAATGATATGCAAAGCTATGTTGCTTGTCTTAATAAAAATGGCGTTCTTTTGTTAAGCGGTTTCTATGAAGAAGACATTCCATTTATTGATGCATCTTGCACCGAAAAAGGGTTAAAATTTGTAAAAAAAATACAGAGAAATAACTGGGTTTCGTTGAAATATGTAAATTAGCATTTAAATTTTTAAACCGCTGTTAATCAATTATTTTCAGAAAAATAAAGCACATGGCAACTATTGAAAAAACAAAAAGACAAACTTCCATTCTTGAAGCTGTCGACGTCAATAACGAAATCATTCTCTATAATGATGACGTCAACACTTTTGATCACGTCATTGATACTTTAATCAAAGTCTGTAAACATACCTCAGAGCAAGCAGAACAATGCGCGATTTTAGTCCATTATAAAGGCAAATGCACCGTAAAAACCGGCTCTTTTGACGAATTAAAACCGCAATGTACGCAGTTGCTGGAAGCTGGATTAAGTGCAGAAATTATCTAAAAAATGTTTTATTAGTGAGGTAATTTATCTTTGACTACTCCGTACAAGAATGTCCCCAAAAGTGCGCCAATTAGCACAAAAACAACTGGCAAAAAACCAGCACCTAGAAGTATAAATATGGGTCCAGGACAAGATCCGACAAGCGCCCATCCTAAACCAAAAAACAATCCACCAATCCAATAGCGAAAGGATCCTTTTTCTTTGTCGGCAATCGTAATCGGCGCTCCTTTACTGTTCTTGATTTCATTTCGTTTTATCAATTGAAGGCCTACTAAACCAACCATGATGGCTACCATGATAATGCCGTACATATGAAACGATTGGAATTGAAACATTTCATAAATACGATACCACGAAACTGCTTCTGATTTCGTTAAGACGATCCCGAAAAGGAACCCAATTAGAATAAATTTTATCGACTTCATCATTTAGAAAATTAAAGGAAAAATAAAATGGGTCATTAATAAACCCCCAACAAAAAAACCGATAACGGCCTTCAAAGATTGTCGTTGCAAATTGCTCATGCCTGCAATCGCGTGACCAGAAGTACAACCGCCGGCATATCGGGATCCAAAACCAATCAGAAGTCCACCAATCAACAAAATAAAGATCATCTTCGGCGATTGAAAAACATCATTTCCAAACAAATGGTCTGGCAATAATTTTCCGTTTGGAGCGTCAATTCCCATCGCCTGAAGTTGCGCAATAGTTTGCGGATTGATAGACACGTTAGAAGGATTACTCATAAAATGAACCGCTACAAATCCGCCGATCATGGCTCCCAAAATTACCATCAGATTCCAATATTGCGACTTGACATCAAACTTAAAAAAGTCTGCAAATTTATCCGCTCCTGCTATAGTACAGAGCGTACGAAGATTCGAAGACATGCCGAAAACCTTACCGAAATAATTGAGTGTCAGCATAATCATCGCGATCAAAAACCCCGTAATTGACCAATGCCAAGTTTGAAAAAGAAAATCCATGGTTTCCGTTTTTTTACAAATTTAATAATTCATTTGATTTTTAATTGAAAATATCAAGGTATTAAAATAAACTAGTAATTTTGGACAGCAATAAACTAAAATAACATGAAGAAGTTTGCAATCGAAATCAGATGGGGAATTCAATTTAGTATTGTTTCGTTAGTCTGGATGATTTTCGAGAAAACAATGGGATGGCACGATGAGCTCATTAATAAACAAGCTATCTATACCAATTTATTTGCCTTTGTCGCTATTGGACTTTATTTTATTGCCTTAACAGACAAGAAAAAAAATTACTACAATGGGAATATGAATTGGAGACAAGGTTTTCTCTCAGGCTTGTTGCTGTCAACGGTAGTAGCAGTTTTGAGTCCAATGGTACAATCAATTACTTTTACCTATATCACACCACACTTTTTCGAAAATATCATTAAATATGTGGTTGCTCATAAAATTCAAACACAAAGTCAAGCCGAAATGTATTTCAATCTGAAAAGCTATACAATTCAAGGAATTTTCGGTGCTTTTTCGTTTGGAGTACTTACCTCCGCCATGGTGGCATTTGTATTAAAAACTAAAGTCGATTCGAATGAAAAATAGTCTTTTTATTGTCATGCTTTCATTGATTTTGAGCGCTTGCACGAGCACACAATCCACCTTGAAAAACGTAGATAATCATTCGGAAATCCCAAAAGTAAGTGCAGCAAATACATTTATATTAACGGCCTATAGCAAAGACAAAAAGTACGGATACGACAAAGATTATCCTATTAATGTTTTTTATAAAAATGTCGCTTCCGCAAAAGAAAACCAAGAACGTTTTTTGAATGCATTGGCTGGACCTAAAGGAGAAAAAATAAGTTATATAAAAAGAGGGATTTGTTGTCCATTTCCCAATACCAAATCTGAAATGGGCGTCGCTTCTGTAGATGTATACAGTATCACTTGGGAAGGGCAGAAAAAACCCGTCATACTCTATCTTAATTCGTATGAAAAAGGAGCGCTAATGGTTCCTGTGGGTTTTACCTCAAAATAAACTTCATCAAATCCGAATAGCCATAGCCGGGCGGTAGTGGAAATCCTTCTGTAACGGTTTTCGCTGCAAAAGATTACCGGACAAAAAAATAATTATAGGATTTGTCTTCGGTCAATTCGCTTAGATCGGGTGGAACGAACAGCAGGCGAAAGCTCCCAAAAAAAAGCCAAACTTCACCAAAAACTCATCTATCCTAATTATATTTGCGCCATTAAATTTTGACCATGAACATACACAACATACCTCAAATTAAGCATACAGATAGTGGTAACTTTTTCTTATTAGCAGGTCCATGTGCTATTGAAGGGGAAGAAATGGCCATGCGAATAGCAGAAAAATTAGTTGGTATTTCAGATAAACTTGAAATTCCATACGTTTTTAAAGGCTCGTTCAAAAAAGCCAATCGTTCAAGAATAGATAGTTTTTCGGGAATTGGCGACGAAAAAGCATTGAAAATTTTGCGTAAAGTTTCAGAAACTTTTCATGTTCCCACCGTTACGGACATTCATACCAATGAAGACGCAGCAATGGCGGCTCAATATGTCGATGTGTTGCAGATTCCCGCATTTCTGGTGAGACAAACTGATTTGGTAGTGGCAGCAGCCAACACCGGAAAAGTGGTCAATCTGAAAAAAGGACAATTTATGAGTCCAGAGAGTATGAAACATGCCGTTCAAAAAGTACTCGATTGTCACAATGAAAATGTAATGGTCACCGATCGCGGAACGATGTTCGGCTACCAAGATATGATTGTAGATTTCAGAGGAATTCCTACGATGCAACAATACGCTACAACAGTTCTTGATGTGACGCATTCTTTGCAACAACCCAATCAAGTGATTGGTGTGACGGGAGGAAGACCTGACATGATTGAAACTGTTGCCAAAGCAGGAATTGCAGTTGGTGTTGACGGTATTTTTATTGAAACCCATTATGATCCAGCCAATGCCAAAAGCGACGGCGCCAATATGCTCCATTTAGATTTGTTTGAAGGATTGATGACAAAACTTGTAGCCATCCGAAAAACAATTAATGCCTTCTAAGCAACAAACTCCTTTTGAAAAATTTCTATTATTCTGTTATTAGCATTCTGTGCTTTTCAAACCATGCCTTTTCGCAAGAATCAGCAACAATACAACCAAAATACACAGCAAACAACAAGGGAAAGTTCTTTGTTGCTTGGGGTGGGAATAATGAAAGTTTTTCAAAGCCAGTCATTACTTTTACGGGTGCCAACTATAACTTTACAATCCACGATGTGGAAGCGCAGGATAAGTCGAAGGGCTGGCATTGAGATTATTTGAATCCGTTAAGGATGACCATACCACAAACCAATTTTAGATTGGGTTATTTTTAACTGATCATTATAGCATTTCGATTGGTGTTGATCACATGAAATATGTCATGTTTCAAGACAGAGCAGTGAATTTAAGTGGCTACTATCCGGAATATGGTTTCTATGGAGAATTGCTACCAAACAATCAAACGTTACTGACGAGAAATTTTTTGACTTTCGAGCATACCGATGGCTTGAATTACATTCATACTGAGGTTTCAAGATTTGATGATGTCTCCAAACTGCTTAGAATTGTTAATACAGATAAGATTCAAATCAATCTGACTGAGGGAATTGGCGGTGGCGTCTTATAACCAAAGACCAATGCCACAGTTCTTGGAAAAGAAAGACATGATGATTTTCATGTTTCCGGTTATGGAGTTTCAGCGAAAGTGGGATTAAATATTACAATATTCAAATATTTTTATTTACAAGGCGAGCTGAAAGGCGGTTATATCAATATGCCAGACATCCGAACTACATATGATCCATCAGATCGAGCATCACAAAAATTCTTCTTCTTTCAACGTATTCTTGCTTTTGGCGGAATCTTTCGAATTTAAGTAAAATTTAGGTTTTACGAACTGCCATGTATGAATATGATTTGTATCTTAGCTTATCAATCTTAAATTATAGAAAAATGAAAAAAGTAATGTTGGCAGTTATTGCCATGTTGGGGTTTGCGGTTTCAGGATTCGCTCAAGAAGGTCTTAAAAAACCTGCAAAGAAATCAGATGCTGTTGCTAAAGAAGTAAAACAGGAAATCAAGACCGCAAAGAATACAGATGCCACTGCAAAAGCAGTAAAACAAGAAGTGAAGACGGCTGACAAAAAAGCAAAAGACACAAAAGTAGTTTTGAAAAAAGACGGAACACCAGACAAGCGATACAAAGAAGCTAAAGAGGTAGTTTTGAAAAAAGACGGAACACCTGACAAACGATTCAAAAAATAAGAAGAAAGCCACTGAAAAGTGGCTTTTTTTTATTTATCATAAGATGTAAGTAATCAATGCCCAGCACTGACTTTCTGATCAAAATCAATGCCTTGACTTTTCAATATTTTACTCACTTTCCATGCGTAATACGCCAAATAAACAAAACAAAGTACACCCACTATATAACTGGAATGAATGGTAGAAACATCTGCAATATATCCTTGCAACAAACTAATAAATCCACCGCCCATAATCATCATAATCAAGAAACTACTGCCTTGACTGGTGTGTTTTCCTAAGCCGCTAATAGCCAAGGTAAAAATACATGGCCATAAAGTACTACAGAATAATCCAACGCTGGTAAAGGCATAAACGCTAATCATACCATCTGTTGCCATTCCAATTAGTAGTGCCAGAATTCCTAATCCAGAGAAAATGAATAACATTCGAGCTGGATTTCCTTTGCTTGCCATATCGGCAACAATCAAAACTAGGATGACGAGCGCATAGACATAAAATGGAGTCAAGTCATGTTTCGCTACTGCATTTACAAATAAGAAAACACCAAAAGCCAAATAGGGTGCGATAAATCGGAGTATTTTTTGTCTGTTCATATTGTCTGTAAACGCTTCAACAGCTCCCGTCCAACGACCAATCATCAAACTTGCCCAATACAATGAAATATAAGGCGCAATATCTTTGGTCATGAAACCGAGATTTTTTTCCATATACGCTGGCAAATTACTAGCGGTAGAAACTTCAACACCTACGTACACAAAAATACCAATCATTCCCAATACCAATTGTGGATATTGCAAGGCAGAACTGCGAGACGAAGCTGCTTCAGTTTCCGATTCAACAATGGCTTGTGGCTTATCGGGTAAAGAGGAGAATTTTAGCAGTATAGCAACAACTAAGAAGGCCAATCCCAAAATCAAATACGGAATTTTCACACTCTCGATGCTCATATCTGTATTTCTGGAAGTTGCTGATCCGAAAATGGCAAAACTTACGATAAGTGGACCGATTGTCGTTCCTAAATTATTGATTCCTCCGGCTAGCGTAAGACGTTGCGAACCGGTGGCAATTGGACCTAAAGCAATGGCTAATGGATTTGCCACAGTCTGTTGCAGAGAAAAACCTAAGGCCACAGTAAACAATCCACAAAGCATCAAAGTAAATGAACCGCTATTAGCCGCAGGATAAAATAACAAGGTTCCCAAAGCAGAAATTCCCAACCCCAATGCCAATGAATTTTTATAACCAATTCTATTAATCAAATCGCCTTTGGTTAAGTAGGAAATCAATAAATAGATCAAAGATCCTACGGTATAAGCAATATAAAAAGCTAAGGAAACCAATTGACTTTGCACTTGTGTCAAATCGAATGCTTTTTTAAACACCGGAATTAAAATGTCATTACTGGCTGCCACGAATCCCCAGAAGAAAAAGACGCTTGCCAGCGGAATAAACTGTGCCCAATTG
>CALPOS020000013.1 GCA_943325255.2 Sphingobacterium thalpophilum | reverse complement strand
ACTTTCAAAAAAGCACGCGTTCGATCACCGATGGAGTAACTGCCAACATAAAAATCAGCTTCGGCAATCTCGCAAGAATGCACTTCACCAAAATCATTTTTAGACAAGTCGTTGATATAATCGGTAATTTTAAATTTTTCCGTCGCGCCCAACACCAAATCCACACCATCAACCGCAGCCAATTCTTCAGGTTTCAATTGCGCATAACAACCCACCGCCGCTACAAAAGCTTTGTCGTTGAGCTTCATGGCTTTCTTCACCACTTGCTTAAACTGCTTGTCAGCATTATCCGTCACCGAACAAGTGTTGATGACATAAATATCCGCCACTTCCTCAAAATCAACGCGTTCAAAACCTTCCTCTTGAAAATTTCTAGCAATAGTAGACGTCTCTGAAAAATTCAGTTTACAACCCAGCGTATAAAAAGCGACTTTCTTTTTGGTATTCATAGTTTAATTTTTCTGGGCGATCCCCGTCGAAAAAAACGGGTCGGGCTATACGTTCCAATTTTTTTTGTTTTGTCACACTGAGCGCAGAGCTTGTCACACTGAGCGCAGTCGAGGTACGAGGGGTTTCTCGTCAAACAAAAAAAGATTTCCACTGCTATCCCTATCGCGGATCCCGTAGAGAAAGAAATTAATCCTCAAAAACGGACTGCAAAAGTACACACAAAAATCGATTAGAAAAAACAGCCTTCTTGTTTTTTAAGAACTCGCTGTCAATAGATTATAATTTCATGACCACTCAACTGCCCTAGCCCTGATGGCAGCGGCATCCTTTTGCGGCATCCTTTTGACGCAAAAGATATAGCGAACAGCAGGAATAGCTTCCAATAAAAAACCACAACTGCAGCACAATTGTGGTCATTATTATTTATTCATTATTAACTATTAATTATCCTCGGTATTTTTTCGTCAATTCGAAAACGTGCTCTAATATGCGTGATTCTTTTTCATCAAATTCCACATGACGGCGCGACATCACAATCCTTGCAGTTTCAAAAGCTTTTTTGGTGATGTAAGTCGAAAATCCAGCAGCGCCACCCCAAGAAAAACTCGGTACAAAATTGCGAGGAAACCCAGCGCCAAAAATATTGGTACTCACGCCCACGACCGTTCCGGTATTAAACATGGTGTTGATGCCACATTTGCTGTGATCGCCCATCATTAAGCCACAAAACTGCAATCCGGTTTTGGCGAAACTCTCAGTTTCATAACTCCACAATTTGACTTCTTCGTAGTTGTTCTTGAGATTCGAATTATTGCTGTCGGCGCCAATGTTGCACCACTCGCCCAAAACTGAGTTGCCTAAGAAACCGTCGTGTCCTTTATTAGAGTAGCCGAACAATACGGAATTATTGACTTCTCCTCCAATACGGCAATGCGGACCAACAGTGGTGGCGCCATAGACTTTAGTTGCCAACTTGACTTGCGCTTCTTCGCATAGTGCAAAAGGCCCGCGAATGACAGAACCTTCCATAATCTCGGAATTCCTTCCTATATATATTGGACCAGAGGACGCATTAAGAGTTACAAATTCTAACTTCGCGCCTTCTTCTATGAAAATATTTTCTGGCGCAATCACATTGACGCTTTTTGGAATGGGTTGTGATTTGCGGTCTTCGGTCAGCAATTCGAAATCTTCGCGCAGCGCCGCGTCGTTCTTGGAGAAAATATCCCACGGATTGGCGACAAAAAGACAATCGTTTTGGTATTCTATAATTTCATAGGTGTCAAAATCAACTTCCTCTTGGGTGTCTTGCGTGTAAAAAGCAATGACTTCCTCTCCTTTAAAAATCGCTTGATTGGGCTCGAGGTTTTTGACCATTTCCGATAAAATATCATTGGGCAAGAAAGACGCATTGATCATGACATTTTCCTCCATTTCCACCATCGGATATTTTTCAGAAAGATATTCTTCGGTGAGCGTCGTTGTGGTGGTTCCTAAATGTTTTTCCCATTTTTCTCGAATAGTCAAAATTCCGATTCGGATATCAGCCACGGGACGCGTGAAAGTAAATGGCAATAACGCATTTCGAACGGTTCCGTCAAATAGTATGTAGTTCATTATGAAAGTTTAGGAGTTTAGGAGTTTAGGAGTTTAGATTGATAGTCACTTCCAAAACACATTTTCAAATGTACAAAGTTCTGATAAATAAAAAAACCTTTCAATAAATTGAAAGGTTTTAAGATATTTGAAACGCAGCAATTATTATTTACCGTGTTTAGCGTATTTAGTTTTGAATTTATCGATACGACCTGCAGTATCAATAAGTTTAGATTTACCAGTATAAAAAGGGTGAGAAGTTCTTGAAATCTCCATTTTCACGACAGGATATTCAACGCCTTCGTGTGTGATTGTTTCTCTTGTTTCAGCAGTAGATTTAGTGATAAAAACTTCGTCATTCGACATGTCTTTGAAAGCAACTAATCTGTAATTTTCTGGGTGAATTCCTTTTTTCATGGTAAATTTTATTTTTCTTAATGGTTATAAGCTTGTTTTGCGGCTTCTCTGTTGAAAAGGTATAAACCCCTTATAACTTTTTACTATATTATTTTTGAGTGTGCAAATTTACACTTATTTTTTAAAAATCAAATGTTTATTTGCTTTTTTTAAATGAATATCTGAAACATATTTTATAGTCTGTAAATTGGGAATTGTTATATTTGTAGCTTAAACGCTAATTCAATTACAAATGGAAGAATTAAGAAAAAACGCAGCGAGATACGGATTGTATTTAGGATTATTTGTTGTAGTGACAACAACATTGGTCTATGTACTCGATATTTCTTTATTTACAGCTTCTTGGTATGGACTGCTTAGCATGGCGATTATCATAATATTTGGAGCGTTTTCAGCTATACAAGCGAAGAAAAACAAAGGCGGTTTCCTGACTTTTAAAGAAACCTTTACCAGTTTCTTAGTTACGGTTTTGGTTGGATTATCTATTTCCACTGTGTTTTCGGTTTTACTATTTAACGTCATCGATCCCGAAGCGAAACAAATAATAACAGATAATGTAATCAAAATGACGACTGGAATGATGGAAAAATTTGGTACAAAACCAGCAGATATTAATGCAATCATAAAAGAAATGCAAAAAACAGACTCATTTGGAGTTGTAGGACAATTAAAAGGATTTGCATTTAATATTATTATTTACAGTATCATTGGTTTAATTACTGCATTAATCATCCGAAGAGAGCGTCCACAAAGTATCTAAATTAATGAATTTATCCATCGTTATTCCGCTTCTCAACGAAGAAGAATCCCTGCAAGAACTTCACAATTGGATTGTAACCGTTATGAAATCAAATAATTACACTTATGAAGTGTTATTTATTGATGACGGAAGCACAGACAAGTCGTGGTCTATTATTGAAAAGTTATCAAGTGAAAATCCAAATATAAAAGGCATTCGTTTCTTAAAAAACTTTGGTAAGTCGCAGGCGTTGCATGCTGGCTTTGCCAAAGCACAAGGTGATGTCATTATCACTATGGACGCGGATTTGCAGGACAATCCGGAAGAAATTCCGGAGTTGCATGAAATGATTGTCAAAGGCGGATTTGACCTCGTTTCTGGTTGGAAGAAAAAACGATACGATTCGGTGGTGTCCAAAAACTTGCCTTCGAAATTGTTTAATTGGGCGGCGAGACAAACCTCTGGAGTGCAGTTGAATGATTTCAATTGTGGACTCAAAGCCTACAAAAAAGCGGTGGTGAAAAATATCGAAGTTTCGGGAGAAATGCATCGTTACATTCCTGTTTTAGCTAAGAACGCTGGGTTTTCTAAAATTGGCGAAAAGGTGGTCAAGCACCAAGCCCGTAAATACGGCGAGACCAAATTCGGAATGGATCGATTTATCAATGGGTTTTTAGATTTGATTACCATTTGGTTCTTATCACGGTTTGGAAAAAGACCGATGCACTTATTTGGCGCACTAGGTGTTTTGATGTTTGTTATTGGTTTCCTATCAACGACGTTGATCATTACTTTGAAATTAATCAAACTATACGCAGGTTTAGAAACCATCTTGGTCACTGACAATCCTTTATTTTATATTGCATTAACCACGATGATCATAGGAACACAATTGTTTTTAGCGGGTTTTTTAGGCGAGATTATTTTACGAACAAAGAACAATGAAGAGCAGTATAAAGTTTCTGATGAAGTTAATTTTTCGAAATAATTTATTTCTTTAAGGTCACAATTTGTGACCTCAAACTTTTAAAAATAGATGGAACTGGAAGTTATCCAAAACAAAATATTTGAAATACGTGGATGCAAAGTTATGCTTGATTTTGATTTGGCATTACTTTATAATGTTGAAAACAAAAGACTTAAAGAAGCTGTTCGTAGAAATGTAAATCGTTTTCCAGATGATTTTATGTTTGAACTTACTAAAATAGAATACGATTCTTTAAGGTCGCAAATTGCGTCCTTAAAGAATGGTAGAGGTCAACATTTAAAATATCTTCCTTTCGCCTTTACCGAACAAGGTATCGCCATGCTATCGAGTGTATTGAATAGCGAGAAAGCCATCGAAATCAACATCTCAATTATCAGAGCTTTTGTAATGATGCGACAATTTACGTTGAGTTATAGTGAATTAAAAACCAGAATTGAAGAAATAGAAAATCAATTTCCCGATATTTACAAAGCGTTAAATTATTTGGTAGATAAAGACAAATTAGGCAACAACACGAAAGAAAGAGTTAAAATTGGTTACAAAAAGTGATTTTGAAACCGATGCCCTAGCCCTGATGGCAGCGGTTATCCTTTTGAGCTAAAAAAAGCCCCTCGACTGCGCTCGGGCTGACAAGCGAAAAAGATAATAGCGAACAGCAGGATTAAGCTCCTAAAAAAATAGACCAAAGAAAATAGAATTAAGAAAAAAGAACAAAGAAAAAAGAAGCATAAAATATGGACATTCCACAAAATATCCTTACAGCAGTCAACGAATGGCTCACACCTACTTTTGATGGGGCAACGCAAGAGGCGATAAAAGAAATGATGACAACCTCTCCCAAAGAATTAGAGGAGAGTTTTTATAAAAATTTAGAATTCGGAACCGGCGGAATGCGCGGCGTCATGGGTATCGGAACGAACCGAATCAACAAATACACCTTAGGAAAAAACACCCAAGGTTTATCGGATTATATGCAGGAAGTTTTTCCCGGCAAATCCTTGAAAGTAGTTATTGCATTTGACTGTCGACATAACAGCGACACGCTGGCGAAAGTCGTAGCCGATGTATTTTCTGCCAATGGTATTAAAGTCTATTTGTTTTCGGATATGCGTCCGACTCCAGAATTGAGTTTTGCCTTAAAACACTTGGGTTGTCAAGCTGGAATCGTATTGACTGCTTCACACAATCCGCCAGAATACAACGGCTATAAAGTGTATTGGGAAGATGGCGGACAATTGGTACCACCGCAAGACGGCGAAATTATCAAACGTATAGAAGCGCTTCGTTATGATCAAATTAAATTTGCATCGAATCCAGATTTGATCGAATACATCGACGCAGCGGTTGACGAAGCCTTTTTCAATTCATCGGTGGCGAACGCAAGTTTCAATACCCCAAAAGCTGCCAAAGACAATTTGAATATTGTTTTCACATCGTTGCACGGAACCTCTATTAAAGCAGTTCCGCAAACTTTGGCAAAGGCGGGTTACACCAATGTCAATATTGTTCCTGAGCAAGCAGAGCCGAACGGTGATTTCCCAACAGTTAAATCTCCAAACCCAGAAGAACCAGAAGCGTTGACCATGGCGATGGCTTTGGCGGAAAAATTAAACGCCGATATCGTAGTCGGAACAGATCCGGATTGCGACCGATTGGGTGTTGCTGTAAGAAATACGGAAGGCAAAATGACTTTGTTGAATGGCAATCAAACGATGGTTTTGATGACTGCGTTCTTGCTTGAACAATGGAAAAGGCAAGGTAAAATCACCGGAAAACAATTTATTGGATCGACGATTGTGTCGACGCCAATGATGTTGACTTTAGCCGATGCTTATGAAGTGGAGTGCAAAGTGGGACTGACGGGATTCAAATGGATTGCGAAATTTATCAAAGATTTTCCTGAATTAGAATTTATCGGCGGCGGTGAAGAAAGTTTCGGATATATGGTCGGTGATGCGGTTCGCGATAAAGATGCCGTTGCCGCGACTTTGTTGATTTGCGAAATTGCAGCACAGGCAAAAGCAGCAGGAAGTTCTGTTTATCAAGAACTTTTGAATTTATATGTAGACTACGGATTTTATAAAGAATACTTAGTGTCCTTAACTAAGAAAGGAATCGACGGTTTGCGCGAAATCAACCAAATGATGGTAGACATGCGTGAAAATCCAGTAAAGGAAATCAACGGACAACGTGTTGTCATGTTAGAGGATTACAAAAAATCAATCGCTAGGAACTTATTGACTGGCGAAGAAGAAACGCTCAAAATACCCAAATCGGATGTATTGATTTATTATACAGAAGATGGAGCCAAAATCGCTGCCAGACCTAGCGGTACGGAACCTAAAATTAAATTCTATGTGAGTGTAAATGCGGAATTGGATTCGGTTCAAAATGCAACGAAAGTGGAAGCTATTTTAGATGAGAAAATCAAAAATATCCTCACAGACTTAAACATTATTTAATGAATAATTTCAGAAAAATAATCCCTTTCATTCTACCGTATAAAAAGTATGCGTATTTGAATATATTGTTTAATGTATTGTATGCCTTTTTCGGAACACTGTCCTTCTTGGCCTTGATGCCCATGATGGACGTGCTTTTTGGACAGGCGAACAAAAATTATACAATGCCAACGTATGAAGGTGTTTTTAGTTTGAAAAAATACTTGGGAGATTATCTGAATTATTATCTTACGATGACTACCGAGCAATACGGAATTGGCTCAACACTTTCGATATTAGTAGCAGGCATCATCTCTATTTTTCTTTTGAAGAACCTTTGCGATTATTTGGCGATGTTTTTCATCACCTTCTTACGAAACGGAATCCTGCGTGATATGCGAAATGCGATGTATAAAAAAACCATCGAATTGCCCATTGCTTTCTTTTCGGAAAAAAGAAAAGGCGACACCATTTCGAGAATTGCAAGTGATGTAAGTGAAGTTCAAAACTCGATGTTGTCAATCCTTGAATTGATTGTAAAAGAACCATTGACAATACTGTTTACAATAATCGCCATGTTTTCTATCAGCGTAAAATTGACCATTTTTGTGTTTGTTTTCATTCCAGTTTCAGGTTATATTATTTCCTTAGTTGGTAAGCAGTTAAAGAAGAATTCTACCAAAGCGCAACAAGAACAAGGGATTTTCCTTTCGACTATAGAAGAAACTTTAGGTGGACTAAAAGTCGTGAAAGGCTATAATGCAGAGGGATATTTCAATAGAATTTTTCAAGAATCAACAGATCGTTTTTTTAAACTGTCCAATAGAATCGCAAATAGACAAAATATGGCATCTCCCATGAGCGAATTTTTAGGAATAATGGTTATCGCAATACTACTTTGGTATGGAGGTCATATGGTTTTAATCGAAAAAACATTGAAAGGCGCTGCATTTATAACTTATATGGGATTGGCCTATAATATCCTAACGCCAGCAAAAGCTATTTCCAAAGCATCATACGGTGTGAAAAGAGGCAATGCAGCAGCAGAACGGGTACTCGAAATTTTAGAACATGAAAATCCAATTACCAGTAAAAAAAATGCAGCAAAACCAACGGGATTTAGCGAGATTATTTCTTTAAAAAACGTTCAATTCAAATACCAAGAAGAATTAGTTTTAAAAGATTTTTCATTAGAGATTAAAAAAGGGCAAACCATTGCTTTGGTTGGACAATCAGGAAGCGGAAAAAGTACCATCGCCAATCTATTAACTCGTTTTTACGACGTAAATTCAGGCGGCATTGCGATTGACGGTACGGATGTTAGAGATATCGATTTGCATGCCTTACGTTCGCTAATGGGATTGGTGACTCAAGACAGTATTCTTTTTAATGATACTATCAAAGCCAATATTTCATTAGGAAAATTAGACGCTACTGACGAGGAAATCATCGACGCGTTGAAAATTGCGAATGCCTATGAATTCGTAAAAGATTTACCCAACGGAATTTATACCAACATTGGCGATAGCGGAAACAAACTTTCCGGTGGTCAAAAGCAACGATTGAGCATCGCTCGAGCTGTTTTGAAAAATCCGCCAATCATGATTCTTGACGAAGCCACTTCTGCTTTAGATACGGAAAGCGAAAAATTGGTGCAAGTAGCACTAGAGAATATGATGCAAAACCGAACATCAATAGTGATAGCACATCGATTATCAACCATACAGAAGGCTGACATTATTGTCGTGATGCAAAAAGGACAAATCGTTGAGCAAGGCAATCATGAGCAATTGATGGCGTTGAATGGCACATACAATAAACTCGTAAATATGCAGTCTTTCGAAAACTAAATCCATTTTTCATGTATAGTATCGACCATCATATTAAGTTACCTGTCGATTCCAACACCATTGTATGGAAGTACTTAGACTTGTCGAAATTTGTCGATTTGTTGCTCAATCGAAAACTATTTATGTCACGCTCTGACAAATTTGAAGACCAATACGAAGGTACGTTTAGCGAACCCACTTTCGAAGAGATCCGGAAACTATCCATCGACAATCCCGACTTTTTAGATTATTATAAAACCCGTCGAAAAAATGTGGTGATCAGCAGCTGGCATATCAACGAGTATGAGTCTTTTGCCATGTGGCAAATATTTACGCAGAAAAGTGAAGGTTTGGCGATTCAATCAACGCTTGGAAGATTACAAAAAGCGCTAATTCCCGAAACGACTTATGTGCAACATATAGGAGAAGTAAATTATATTGATTATAAGAAAGAGTACATTCCTTTTGATAATGCGTTTTTTCCTTTTCTATTTAAAAGAAAAAGCTTTCAATACGAGCGCGAAATTCGAATTATCTCGGATGTTACTCAACACAATTTAATGATTGACAATGGACTGAAAATAGAAATAGACCTCAATCAATTGATTGAAAAAATCTACATTCATCCGAAATCAGAAAACTGGTATAAAAACTTGGTGATTGAACTAGTGAAGCGTTTGGACTTTGATTTTGAGATAGAAAAATCAGATCTAGAAAGTGATATTCTAATCTAGAAAAAAACTAAACCGGATTGTACTCGATAGATTTCCATTCCTTGCCTGACAAATCAATAAAATAGTAGTGCAATTGATCCTTTTTATCAAATGCGCCATTCTTGTTAGAATCTTCAATGGTTCTGTAGTACAATCTATTGTTTGACTCCAACACTTTCCAGTCAATCAACTCTTGATAATCAAGCGAAATTTTTGTAAAACGATCTCCTGAAATATCACTCAGATACAAGGACTTAATGTCATTGTCATCCAATTTGACATCTTTATTGGTATCCATATCCTCTAAAACATACACCAAAATTTGTTGCTTGGTTTTATCCGCAACAGTCTTCAAATAAGTGATTGATTGGATAAGCATGTCTTTATCAGTCAAAGATGTAATAGAATCCTTGCCAATATGTTGAAACTTTATATTTCTTATAAATCCTGTGATTTCATATTCACTATAATTAGAAATCTTATAGCTCAATTGATTTGATTTAGAAGAAGAATCATAATTTCTTGCCGATGCCATTAATTCACCAACAGGAAAAAGCAAATAGTTAGTTCCTTCCATTTGAATAGGTAAATCTGCTAATGCAATGCGAGTGGTGTCTATTTTATTTACCGCAGCGTCCTTCGATGAATTTTCGTAGATTACTTTTGGTTTTTCTACTTCCTTCTTACAACTGAAGAAAAACACAGACACAATCAAGAATACTATTTTTAAGAAACATTTCATTGTAATAAATTTGAAAGTTAAAAGTACAAATTAAATCTATATTCTAATAGACAGTTTCAAATTGAAAACACGCGTCGTTAGGTAATTTGGTATTCCGTATTGACTCTTGGTATAGGCATCTCGCACCCACGTATTCGTAATGGCATTTTGGTTGTTGAACATATTGAAAATCTCAAATCCAAGAGAAATATCTTGAAACTTTTTCAACCAATGTCCTTCTCGCCGTTGGGCGTTCTTCTCGGTGAACACATAATTAAAACCTACGTCAACACGTCGGTAATCTCTCAATCGCGATTGGTACAAATAAGGATCGGCGTATGATGGAGAACCACCCGGAACTCCGGTATTGTAAACCAAATTCAAATATATTTTAAGACTTGGAATATTAGGCATATAATCTTGAAACAAGATGGCAAATTTCAGTCGTTGGTCAGTTGGTCTAGCAATATCTCCACGATTATCGGTATTCTCTTTGGTTTTTAAATAACTGAAACTAAACCATGATTCTGTTCCTGGCACGAACTCGCCGTTCAATCGAAAATCCAATCCTTGGGCAAATGCGGTCGCGTTATTATTTGCCGCATATCGAATTCGAACATTTTCAATAGTGTAAGGGTTTACGTCATCAAGTGATTTGTAATAGACTTCACTAACCATTTTGAAGGGACGATTCCACATTTTAAAACTATAATCGTTACTAACCACAAAATGAATAGAAGATTGGGCCTTGACTTTCGGATTCACGGCACCAAACTGGTCGCGTAATTCCCTGTAAAATGGTGGTTGGTAATAATAGCCTCCCGATACTCTAAAAACCATGTCCTTTTCCCAATCGGGTTTGAGGGCAAATTGCGCTCGTGGACTAAAAACAATTTGACTACTACTTTCCAGATTGTCACCAGAAACCTGCCATTGATGGGCCCTAACTCCGGCGTTGTACCAAACATCACTGCTTCCAAGTTTATCTTTTAAACTCCATTGCGCATAGCCCGAAAGTCGATCGATAGTCACAAAATTTTTCGCGCGTACGTTTTGATACGGAACCAACGGTCCAGTATAAGGATTGTAGGGCTGATCGTTGTTTGGAAGGTCAATAATTGGTGGATTTAAAGAAAACCCGGCAGAGTCGATAACTTCCCATTCAACAATTCGGTCTCGAATATCTTCACGAGTATATTTGAATCCCCATTCTACTTGGTGTTTCTTTATTTCATGAAAACCTTTTACTTCTGTATTAACAATAAAAGCATCCAAGTCATTTCTGGCGTGACTCAATTGTGTTCCGATGGCACGACTGTAGGTGACATCACCAAAAGTTTCTGAACCAATATTCCCATCAACTTCACCTAAAGAATATTGTGCGAAAATGTCAAAATATTCTTGCTCTAAGGTCTGATAAGCAGAACCAATCAACTTCAAAGTAAAGTTATCGTTCACTTTAAAAGTGGTTTTCATCGCACCAAAATAGGTGTCGTAGCGGTCTTTTTCTTGCCCTTGATAAAACACCAATAATGCTATTGGTTCGGAAATAGTTCCGAAGTTCGTTTGCCGAGTCAGAGGTTGATAATTGTATTTATTTTGAGAAATATTGCCCAAGAAACTAAATTGCCATCGCGTTGATGGATTGAAAGTCACATTGGTTTGCACATCCGCAAAAGTCGGTCTAAAATTCGTTTGTGTTTCTTGACTGTTGACTAACAAACTATTATCTCGATAACGAACGCCAGTAATTGCAGCCCATTTTTGATTTTTGGATGCCGCTTCAACAGAAACCGCTCCACCCAAATAACTAGCATCTAATGAAGCCCCAAATTTGGTTGGTCTACGGTAGGTAATATCTAGAACGGAGGATAATTTATCTCCAAACTTAGCTTGAAATCCTCCAGCGGAAAAATCTACATTTTGAACCAAATCAGTATTTGTAAAACTCAAACCCTCTTGCTGCCCCGAACGGATGAGGAAAGGACGATACACTTCAATTTCGTTTACATAAACCAAATTCTCGTCATAATTACCGCCGCGAACAGAGTATTGTGTACTCAATTCATTGTTCGAATTGACCCCTGGCAACGATTTAAGAATGTTCTCCACACCAGCATTAGCGCCTGGAATTCTCCGAATGACTTGAGGCTCAATGGTCACAACACCTTGAATTCGTTTCTTGTTATTGGCAATCACGACCACTTCACCAAGACCTTCTGCCCGATCGTTCAAGACCAAATTGAATTCATAGTCTTCATTGGGTTTTAGTTCCAGCGTGACCGTATTTTTTTTCAACGAAACATGAGTAAAAACCAATTGAATCTTCTTATTGGCAGAAACAGTCAATTCGTAATAACCGTTCACATTAGACTTGGTATTTTTTCCCTCGTACGCCACATTTACTTCCTCGACCGGACGATTGCTTTCGTCGAGAATAATTCCTTTTACCCTTGCTGTTTGTGCAAAAGTCATCAAAGAAAAAAAGAAAAAAAGTAGGGAGAGTTGAATTAATTTCGGTTTCAATAGCTTCAATTTAATTTTGGTTGACTTCTAAAAAAAGATGTTTCAAAGATAGCAGAATTTCCAAGATTATCTGAAACTATCAATTTTAAATCATTTTTTCCTTCTAGCATTTCGTTGTCATTCATTTCGTAAATGATGCGATTTGTTTTAGCATCATACTCAAATAAAACCCACTTCTCATTAACAAAACCACTAAATGACTTAATTCCTGATAGGTCGTCTGTAATCTTAAATACCAAATACTTATCTTTTAACAACTTCCCTTCTATGGGCTTCATACTTACAATTTTCGGCGCGATGGTATCCAAAGCCAAAACGAATTGTCCGAGATTTTTGGTAAAAGTTGAAAACGTATTATTGATAAACTTAGTATTGTTATACTTCTTTCTACTGCCATCAATGGAGGCAATAAACGTCTTCTCTTTATTGACAACTGTTGAGTCTTTAATACTCACACGAAAATTACTGTGTACCGGAATGTAATCATCGTGAACCGTCATAATCTTATTAGTGACATCAAATTTTAAATAAAAATCATCATAAAAAGTATGGGCAGGAAAAAACACTTCCATACCGTCTTTCTCATAAATGTTATCTGTTGAAGCGTTCAAAAAGAATGGTGTTTTCAACTTTCCATCATTTATCACTGAAGTTTGCGCGGCGTACTCGATGGGTATCGAAATTCCCACTTTATTCCCGGTAAAATCCGAAATCTCGATCCTATACAATTGCGAGAAATTAGGCAAAACTTCTAGTATTCCTCTTGTGCCGAAAGTGTTAATATTGCTTAAGGCAAAAGGCGCTTTCATAAATAATTTTTGAACTCTTTGTTTGGTTTGTTTATATCGAGGAAAATCTATCAGCGCATTAATATAGCGACCTTCATCAAAAACTAATGCATCGAATTGATAACCAAAAGTTGATACCCCATTCGAAAAAGTTTCCACCTTGTATACGCCATTAGTGTTGTATGAGACATTGTCGAAATCAGAACAAATGATTCCAAACCCGATATTTCCTTTGGCAAACACTTTCTCGGCAATATAACTTCCGTCCTTTTGTAGCGACAGATTCAATACAATAGGTCGCCTTGACTGATTAGCGATACTTGTACTATCAATTGGATACACCAATATACTGGAAACAAGTGGTTTTTTTGTATCTGCAAGGAATTTGTCGAAACCGAAAAACAATGGATTAATGGTCTTTTCAGACTGGGAATCACGAATTTCAAAATGCAAATGTGGTCCTTCAGAGCCCCCAGTATTTCCGGAAATAGCGATTGTATCACCACTTTTTACTGGAATTTCATTCGGAGATGGAAATAGCTCAATTTCAAAAGCTTGTTGTTGATAGTGCTCTTTTCTAATATAATCCTGAATGACACCATAAGCCTTTTGAAGATGCCCATATACAGTCGTATAACCGTTGGGATGTGTTACATAAATTGCCTTTCCATAGCCGTAGGTCGATATTTTAATTCTGGAAACATAACCGTCACCAGCAGCAAAAATGGGTAAACCTTCCTTTTGTTGCGTTTTAAAATCAAAACCAGCATGAAAATGATTGGGTCGTAATTCTCCAAAATTGCCTGCCAATTGCATGGGAATGTTTAGCGGAGGCCTAAAAAAGTCTTGAGGGTAATTGGATTGAGCGAAAATAGGCGTACAAAAAATCAAAAGTGCGTGTAAAAATTTCATCGTATAAAGCTTTTGGCTAAGGTAAAAAAAACAACGCAAAATTATTCTATTTTTTGAAAATATATAAGTAGTTATTTTTCAAATGTTTAGTTTGACCCACGAGTCAAAAAGGAAAATTTCTAGAAAAGTATTGGTTTAATTCATTTGGAATGTTAACTTTGTTCGAATTAGTAATGAACCAATATTTAGAATGAGTGAAATTGTAGAAATTATTGATACTCTTGAAAGTAGGCTCCAAAAACTATTGAAGAAAATAGACCATTTAGAGCAGACTTCTTCGGTGTTAAAGCAAGAGTTAGAAAAATCTACAAACATCATACAAAATCAATCGCAAGAAATCGATGGGTTGAAAAAACAGTATGAATCATTAAAAATTACCAATTCATTATTGGGCAGTGAAGAAAATAAAAGAGATACCAAGCTGAAAATAAATTCATTAATTCGTGAAATTGATTACTGTATAGCACAGCTATCTGATTAGTAAAAATATGGACGAGAAGCTTAAAATCAAATTATCAATTGCAGACAGAATCTACCCATTGACGGTAGAACTGTCGCAAGAAGAAGGGCTTCGCAGTGCTTCAAAGAAAATTGATTTGATGATAAAGCAATTTGAAGAAAATTACGCAGTCCGTGATAAGCAAGATGTTTTGGCGATGTGCGCCTTACAATTTGCTTCTCAGCTGGAACAAAAACAAATCAGCAATTCTATTGATGGTAAAGAAACCATCGAACGAATAAAAAAAATAAATAATTTATTGATTAGTTATCTCGATACCCGAGGCGCAGCCGAATTGGCCGAAGGCAATTAATACGTTCTTAAACATAGACTAAAATACTGCCTACATTAGTTATATTTTGGTAAACTCAACACTAACAAATTAGAATGAGCAAATCATCACTACTAAAGCATGCCACGCTTCTGCGAGGAAACTTGAACAGTGAGTTAGCTCAAAACTTGTCTTATCGAGTTTATTCATTTCACCTAATGTAGGTTTTTTTATATAATTAATTTAATAAACATGGACATTGTAACAATACTAATTTCCGGCATCGTCGGAATTGCAGGAGGCTTCGGAATATCTAAGATTATGGAACGGTCAAACGTCTCGAACTTGATTAAAGATGCCAAAAAAGAGGCGGCTTCTATTTTAAAAGATGCAAACTTAGAAGCAGAAAACATCAAGAAAGACAAGATGCTTCAAGCCAAAGAAAAATTTATTGAACTGAAAGCGGAACACGAACAAGTGATTCTTTCACGAGATAAGAAAATGGCAGAAGTAGAAAAAAGAGTGCGAGACAAAGAATCGCTTGTTTCCAATGAATTGGCAAAAGCAAAGAAAATCAATGATGATTTTGAGGCAAAAACAAGCGAGTATCAATCTAAAATTGACATTCTAGAAAAGAAACAGCAAGAGGTTGATAGAATGCATAAAAGCCAGCTGAATCAATTGGAAGTCATTTCAGGATTGTCGACAGAAGATGCAAGGGAGCAACTGATGGAAGGTCTCAAAGGAGAAGCCAAAACAAAAGCGATGGCTCATATTCAAGAAACAATTGAAGAAGCCAAATTGACTGCGCAGCAAGAAGCTAAAAAGATTATTATCAATACCATTCAACGCGTCGGAACAGAAGAAGCGGTAGAAAACTGCGTGTCTGTTTTCAACATCGAATCAGATGACGTGAAAGGACGAATAATAGGTCGAGAAGGAAGAAATATACGTGCTTTAGAGGCTGCAACTGGAGTTGAAATTATTGTAGACGATACGCCAGAAGCAATTATTCTATCTTGTTTTGATCCAGTTCGCAGAGAAATTGCGCGTTTATCGTTACACAAATTAGTGACTGACGGTCGTATTCACCCAGCTCGTATTGAAGAAGTGGTTGCTAAAACCGCCAAGCAAATTGATGATGAAATTATAGAAGTTGGAAAACGTACCGTAATTGATTTGGGAATTCATGCGTTGCATCCTGAATTAATAAAGGTAGTAGGACGAATGAAATATCGTTCTTCGTATGGTCAAAATTTATTGCAACACTCTCGCGAAGTCTCAAAACTTTGCGGAATCATGGCTGCGGAATTGGGATTGAACGTTAAATTGGCGAAAAGAGCTGGTTTACTTCACGATATTGGTAAAGTTCCTGATACAGAAAGCGATTTGCCTCACGCATTATTAGGAATGCAATGGGCTGAGAAATACGGTGAGAAAGAAGAAGTTTGTAATGCGATTGGAGCCCACCATGATGAGATTGAAATGAAATCGTTGTTATCACCAATTGTTCAAGTATGTGATGCCATCTCGGGTGCGAGACCGGGCGCAAGAAGACAGGTCTTGGATTCTTATATCCAACGATTAAAAGATTTGGAAGAAGTGGCCTTCGGATTTAGCGGGGTTAAAAACGCTTATGCAATACAAGCTGGTAGAGAATTACGTGTTATCGTAGAAAGCGAAAAAGTTTCGGATGATAATGCTGCTCAACTGTCTTTTGAAATTTCTCAAAAAATTCAAACAGAAATGACTTATCCAGGACAAGTAAAAGTCACTGTGATTAGAGAAACTAGAGCGGTGAATATCGCTAAATAAGTTATCTTTTTAATATAAAAAAAGCCCTCAAATGAGGGCTTTTTTTATTAGAATATTTTCTTTAGGTCATCTAAGCTCATGGGCTTAAAGAAGTAATCTTTAACTTGATCTTGGTATTCCTTGGCGCGATTGATGTCGGAAATGCTGTCGGAGGAACTCACTAAATAGATGATGGTCTTTCCGCCCTCTGTGGGCTTCCTTGTCTTTCTAAATTCATCCAAAAATTGCCACCCATCCATAATCGGCATATTGATGTCTAATAGAATTAAATCAGGCATCGTAACGCCATTGCTAATTTTATCTTTGATTTCTTCTATTGCTTCTAATCCATTCAAATAAAAAGAGGGATTGATATCAATATTATTGTTCGAAAATAACTTCTTAATGATAAAGTGAAAAACCTTATCGTCATCTATTACAAATACATCTTTAAACTTGCTCATAGAAATATATATTAAAAGTTGCACCAACTTTTCCTTGACCTAATACAATTACCTTTCCAACCATGGCTTCCATTTGATTTTAGCGAAAAAAACTGAAATACGCGACACACCAATTGAACATTTAAAGTAATAAACATACAACTAAAAACCGATTAAATCACACTTCAATTCGATAAAAAAAGATCTTTTTTTCACAGTATTTCGTTTGCTGTATATTATTTTCTAGGATGAAACCGATTCATGATTTGCGTCAAATGAGAACGATCCAAATGCACATAGATTTCGGTGGTTGTAATCGACTCATGGCCCAATAATAATTGGATGGATCTTAAGTCCGC
Source organism: Sphingobacterium thalpophilum (assembly GCA_943325255.2). Lineage (GTDB taxonomy): Bacteria > Bacteroidota > Bacteroidia > Flavobacteriales > Flavobacteriaceae > Flavobacterium. Next base: position 2,564 of record CALPOS020000013.1, on the reverse strand, counting down.
GCCATGCTCTAATAAATGGGTGGCGTAGGAATGTCGGAAAGTATGTGGACTAATTTTCTTATTCAAATTGATTTTTACAGCCAGATCTTTGATAATCGTAAAAATCATGGCGCGCGTGAGTTGACGCCCTCTCCTATTGAGGAACAAAGTGTCCTCATGCCCTTTTTGAATCTTTAGCTGATTTCGAATGTCGCTTCTATATATTTCAATATACCGCTGCGTATGCACATTTATCGGCACAAACCTTTGCTTGTCTCCTTTTCCGGTAATTTTCAAGAAACCTTCTTCAAAAAAAAGGTCCGATATCTTTAAGCCAACCAGTTCAGAAACCCGCAAACCACAACTGTACAAAGTCTCTATAATAGTGCGATTACGCTCGCCTTCTGCAGTCGACAAATCGATCGCTGCAATTAAATCATCAATTTCCTGGGTGGATAGCGTATCAGGCAACTTTCTGCCAATCCGCGGACTTTCTATTAATTCTAATGGATTGTCTTTCCGATAATCCTCAAATATCATATAGGAGAAAAAGCTTTTCAAGCCAGAAATGATCCGCGCTTGTGACCGAGCATTGACCTCTTTTGCGATATCATAAATAAACTGTTGCAGCATTTCTTCAGTAATCTCGATGGGCGAAATCCGGATTGCATTATCCTCTAAATAAGTACATAGGCGCATGATATCGAAAGCATAATTGTCGATCGTATTCTTTGATAGCCCGCGCTCAATTCTGAGGTAAGACTGATAGCTCTTTATATATGATTGCCAATTCATACAACAAAGTAACATAAAAAAAGACATAAAAAAACCTCTCAGAAGAGAGGTTTTCATATAAAATAGTAGTAATTCTTAGAATTTATAACCTACACCAATCAAAAAGTGATTTACTTTTGAATCTCCAGTCAAACCGATAGAATATCTAGGATCAATAAAGAATTGATCAGAAATATCATAAGAACCACCTAGGTCTAAATTAAATCTAGTTTTGTCCGGATCATCAGATTCCATACTGTAAAACATAGTAGGACCTGCCAAAACATTGATTTTCTCAGCAACTTGATATTTGAATGTTACAGGTATACTTAAGAAGTCTAACTTATAGCCATCTTTAGAAGCAGTATGGTAACAAAGACCTGGCTCTAGCATCATCTTGTCACTGATCGAAATATCGGCAAAGCCTCCAACATAAAAACCTGTAGCTGAGACTGTTTCGCTCTCAGTTACTGTTTCTGGTAAACCGGTTACAGGATTGAAATCAACATAGGTGTACTCAGATTTTGCAGAAACCATATCCAAACCACCTCTAATACCAAAAGTCATGTCTTTTTGAGCATGAGCATAACCGAACGCCAATAAAGCTACGGCAGATAAAATAATTTTTTTCATGTTTTTTGTTTTTAAAATTAGTTACGCAAATATAAGATAATTTACAAGCCACAATCCGATTAGACCTCTAAAACAAAGCGAACTTTCCAACAGAGTTATGAACAGAAATTAACAAAAAAAACCTCTCTAATGAGAGGTTTTAATTTTCTTTCCTTTTCAGGTATTAGAACTGCCATCCAATTCTGAAAGATGGAGTAATAGAAGGAGCCAACTCGATTTTATTTACAGCATCTGCATCTTCACCAGCTTTGCTGCTAGTGTAGGCTAAACCATAAGAAATCTCAGCACCTAGATAGATTTTTGGCATGATGTAGTAATCAAAACCTGTAAATACATTAGCACCTAAACCAAGCTTAGTAGATTTGTCATCAAAGATAACTTCCTCACCACTCACAGGGTCAGTACCAGTAGCATTAGCACTTACATAACCTAAGTTAGCTTCGTAACCCCAGTAAGTTGATAATCTTTCAGCTCCACTCATGTGGTGTTCAACACCAACACCGAAAGCTAATGTAAACTCCATCGCTGCATTATCATCAGTACCAGAAATTTTTTCTCCTGATTGATTCACTTCTAAAGTCCCTGAATATCTCATCGCTTTAGTATCAGAACTAAATTTTCTAGCTTTGATACCAAGAATACCAAGATCACTATTGCCTACACTAGGCAATGAAAAGATACCTCCACCAGCAATATTTGGTGTCATAACAGCTTCCATAATCCAAGTACCAGCTTTTGGTTTTTCAAAAGTACCAGCATCAGTTTTGATTTGTGCGCTTGCAACTCCAACTGTGAAGATTGCTACAGCAGATAAAATAATTTTTTTCATGTTTAAATTTTGTTTAAAATTAATGACGCAAATATAGCAACTTTTGTTAATAAAAAAATATTTACGTTTTTTTTTTGTCTTTATTCAAATAGGTGCTATACCATAACACAGGAGAGCACCCTTTACACACCGTAATAACCCACCACTCAAATTAGAACTCATTATCGTCAACAAAGCAACCATAAATGCACCAAAAACCCTTTAAATACTAGAAATACTAGCAATTTGCAACTAGCGACAATGAGCAAAATTTATGGCGTGTAGTCAACCAAACTGCAATTTCTGTATGTAATTTTGAAAGCATAAAAACGCCCTCGCTTTTATTAACTTATTTATTAACAAATCGTTT